>CAMEPL010000017.1 GCA_945931665.1 uncultured Clostridium sp.
ATGGCAAAGATACATGTACCTTATTCAAAAGACGGCATGGATTTAAATATAGAAGATAAAAACCTTTTAAAAGTTTTGACATCAAAGGCACACGACTTTAAGCCAGAAAAAAGTGAATCACAATTAGTAGAAGATTCTATGGATAATCCAATTGGCTCTAAAAAATTAGAAGAATTAGCAATTGGAAAAAAGAACATTGTAATAATTACAAGTGACCATACTAGACCTGTTCCAAGTAAAGTTACAATGCCTATAATTCTTAGAAGAATAAGAAGTGTAAATAAAGAAGCTAAAATAAAAATATTAATAGCTAATGGATTTCACAGACCTACAACAAAAGAAGAGTTGATATTTAAAATGGGTGAAGAAATAGTTGAAAACGAAGAAATAGTGATGCATATATCAACTGATGATTCACAAATGGTAAAAGCAGGTGTATTGCCATCTGGAGGAGATTTTTATCTAAATAAAGTAGCCTTTGAGGCTGATTTATTAATAGCAGAGGGATTTATAGAACCACACTTCTTTGCAGGATTTTCTGGAGGAAGAAAGAGCATACTTCCTGGAATAGCATCAGCAAAGACTATAATGTATAACCACTGTAGTGAGTTTATAGACAGCAAAAATGCTAGAACAGGAATACTTATAGATAATCCAATACATAAAGATATGGTATATGCAGCAAAAAAAGCAAATCTAGCATTTATAGTAAATGTTGTTATAGATCAAGATAAAAAAGTAATAGCATCTTTTGCAGGTGATGTTGAAGAAGCTCATAAAGTAGGGTGCGATTTTGTAACAGAATTATCAAAAATAGATGCAACTCCTGCTGATATAGCAATAAGTACAAATGGTGGATATCCACTGGATCAAAATATATATCAAGCTGTCAAGGGGATGACAGCAGCAGAAGCTACATGTAAAGAAGGTGGAGTAATTATAATGATTGCCGCTTGTAATGATGGTCATGGAGGTCAATCTTTTTATGATAATATTGCAAATGCATCTTCGCCAACTGAAATACTTAATAGAGTAAGAAGTGTAGATAAGGGTGATACAGTACCTGATCAGTGGGAATTTCAAATACTAGCGAGAATTCTAGAAAAATATACAGTAATCATGGTTACAGATATGTGTGACCCACAAATGATAAAAAATATGCATATGAAACACGCGTATAACTTCGATGAAGCATTAAAAATGGCATATGAAATAAAGGGAAATAATGCAAAAGTAGTCGTAATACCAGATGGTGTTTCTGTAATAGTTAAATAAATGGAGGGGTAGAATATGGAAATAGTAGTATGTGTTAAACAAGTTCCTGGAACATCAGAAGTTGAAGTAGATCCAGTTACAGGAGTATTAAAAAGAGATGGTGTAGATTCAAAAATGAATCCTTATGATTTATTTGCTCTTGAAACAGCACTAAGAATAAAAAAAGAAAACAATGCAACTCTTAAAACAATAACAATGGGACCACCACAAGCAAAAAAAGTAATAAGTGAAAGTTTTTCAATGGGTGTTGATGATGGAGCTATAGTAAGTGATAGAAAATTTGGTGGTGCTGACGTTTTAGCAACAGCTTATACTTTGGCACAAGGTATACACAAAATAGGAAATCCAGACTTAATAATATGTGGTAAACAAACAACTGACGGTGATACTGCTCAAGTTGGACCAGAAATAGCTGAATTTTTAAATATACCACATGTTACAAATGTAACTAAAATAATTGAGATAGGGGAAAAATCAATAGTAGTTGAAACTGATCTTCCAACAACTTTAGAAGTATGTGAAATAAGTTATCCATGTTTAATAACAGTTGAAAAAGATATATTCCAACCAAGACTTCCATCTTTTAAATTAAAAATGGCAACTAAAGATAATGAAATACCGATGATAACATTAAAAGATATGGATGATACTGATGAAAAACACTATGGACTTAATGGTTCAGCAACACAAGTAATAAGAATCTTCCCACCAGAACCAAATACTGATAAAGATATAGTTCGTGGGGATTGTGAAGAACTTACTGAAACATTATTTAATAAAATAGTAGATTTAAAAATACTTTAGTTTGAGGGGGATATAAAATGGCAAAGATAGTAATCAATCAAGATAAAATAGATAATATAGAAGAAGTCTTACAAATATGTCCATTTGATGCAATGGAAGAAGTAGACGGAAAAATAGAAATAAATGCGGCATGTAAAATGTGTAAAATGTGTGTCAAAAAAGGACCAAAAGGGGCATTTATATTTGAAGAAGATGAAGTAGTTTTAATAAATAAAGATGAGTGGAGAGGTATAACAGTTTATGTTGACCATAATGATGGAGAAATACATCCAGTCACTTATGAATTAATAGGAAAAGCGCGCGAACTTGCAGCAAAAATAAACCATCCAGTAAACTGCGTATTTGTAGGAAATAATATAAAAGATAAATGCGGACAATTACTTGATTATGGAGTAGATGAAGTATTTGTATACGATTCTGAAGAATACGATAAATTTAGAATAGAACCTTACAGTGCAGCATTAGAAGATTATATAAATAACAACAAACCTTCTATAATGTTAGTTGGAGGTACTACATTAGGTAGATCACTTGCACCAAGACTTGCAGCTCGTTTTAGAACAGGACTTACAGCAGACTGCACAATACTTGATATACAAGAAAATACAGATTTAGACCAAATAAGACCAGCATTTGGCGGTAATATAATGGCTCATATAAACACTCCAAACAGTAGACCACAATTTGCAACAGTTAGATATAAAATATTTAATATACCAGAAAAAGTAGAAGAACCTACAGGAAAAATTACTTTATGTTCAGTAGAAAAAGAAAAATTAACTTCTAATATAAAAGTGCTTGAAACTAAAATAAAAAATAAAGTAGTTGGGATAGAAGAAGCAGAAGTAATAGTTGTAGCATCAAGAGCATTTAAAAAAGAAGAAGATTTAAAGATGCTAAATGAATTAGCAGATGTACTTGGAGCACAAATCGCAGGAACTAGACCGACTATAGAATGTGGATGGGTAGACCCTAAGAAACAAATAGGTCTTAGTGGTAGAACAGTAAAACCAAAATTAATAATAACTTGTGGTGTATCAGGAGCAGTACAATTTGTAGCAGGTATGAAAGGCTCTGACTATATAATCGCTATAAACCAAGATGAAAAAGCACCTATATTTGACGTTGCACACTTAGGTATTATAGGGGATATATATGAAATAATACCTAAGCTTACTGAAAAAATAAAAGCAATGAAAAATGAAAATAAACAAAAAGTAGCACAAATGGCAGAATAGGGGGGAATTAAAATGTACAAAAAAATAGATCAAAATGATATAGATTTTTTACTAACTATTTTAGATAAAGAAGACGTAGTAGTAGGAAGTGATATAAACGAAGACTATGCTCATGATGAATTAGCAGGTGAAATAAAATATCCTGAAGTATTAGTATTTGTTCATACTACAGAACAAGTTTCAAAGATAATGAAATATGCTTATGAAAATAATATACCAGTAACACCTAGAGGACAAGGTACTGGGCTTTGTGGAGCATCAGTTGCCCTTTATGGAGGTATAATGCTATGTCTTACTAAAATGGATAAAATATTAGAATTAGACGAAGAAAACTTAACATTGACAGTTGAACCAGGTGTATTATTGATGACAATAGCACAATATGTAGAAGATCATGATTTATTTTACCCACCAGACCCAGGTGAAAAAAGTGCTGCTATAGGTGGTAATATAAATACTAATGCAGGTGGTATGAGAGCTGTTAAATACGGAGTTACAAGAGATTATGTAAGAGGACTAGAATGTGTACTTCCAAATGGAGAAGTAATAAACGTTGGTGGTAAAGTAGTTAAAAACTCTTCTGGATTTGATATAAAAGACTTAATAGTAGGTTCAGAAGGTCAACTTGCTATAGTAACTAAAGCTATACTAAAATTACTTCCATTACCTAAAAAAGCAATAAGTTTATTAATACCATTTCCTAACTTAGCACTTGCTATAGATACTGTGCCTAAAATAATAAAATCAAAATCTATACCAACTGCTATAGAATTTATGGAAAGAGAAGCAATAGTAGGAGCTGAAGAATTCTTAGGTAAAAAATTCCCAGATAACTCTTCAAATGCTTACTTACTATTAAAATTCGATGGTAACTCAACAGAAGAAATAGAAAGAGAATACGAAAACGTAGCTAAACTTTGCTTAGAATGTGGAGCATATGATGTATTAATAGCAGATACAGACGAAAGAAATGAATCAATTTGGTCTGCAAGGGGAGCATTCTTAGAAGCATTCAAAGCCAGCAGTGAAATAGATGAATGTGATGTTGTTGTTCCAAGAGATAAAGTAGCAGAATTCGTCAGATTTACTCACGATATACAATCAGATGTAGGTCTTAGAATAAAAAGCTTTGGTCATGCTGGAGATGGGAATCTACATGTTTACCCACATAAAGATGATTTAGATGACAAAACATGGCATGAAAGACTTAACAAAACATTTGATTTAATGTTTGCAAAAGCTAGAGAATTAGACGGTGAAGTTTCTGGTGAACATGGAATAGGATACGCAAAGAGTCTTTATTTTGTAGAATCTAAAAATGAAACATATATAAGCTTATTAAAAGGAATAAAAACTACATTTGATCCTAAAAATATATTAAATCCAGGTAAGGTATGTCAAGTAAACTAACAAATAATATTATAATAAATTTATAAATAAAAATATGAACGATAACAAAAGAGTCTCATTATATTATGGAGACTCTTTTGTTATTTAAGTAAAAATTATATAAATTTAGTTATAGGGGTTAAAATATGAATTTATAGTAAGTTGAGGTATATAAAGAAATTTAAACATATTAAGGAATATAGAGGAACATATTTATTTTAACTTACAGTGATTTTAACTTTAAAAAAAGAAATATATTTAGCGTCAGTCTTACTTTTTTCAAGGGGTTGAGCTTAGATAATAAAAAAAGTGAGTATATTGAATGTCAGTTATATAAATATTTAAAATTTAAGCGACATTAGGTTTTACATAAATTAACATGAATAAATTATAAAATACTATGATACTATTAAGAGGCGCAAGGGGGTATCACAAACTAAAGGTTACAAAAAAGTAACGAATTTAGAAAATAAAAAAATAGGATGAGGTGTTTTAATGAATAAAAAATTAAAAAGAATGGCAATAGTAGGAGCAACAGTTGTAATGACTGCATCTAGTGTAGGATTTTCAAATGCGATGCAAGTGAAAAATGTAGATTCTATAAAATCAACAGGAAAAATGCATGTCTGTGTTAATGGTAAAAAATATAACTTCAATTTAAAATGTATGTCTATATTAGAGACTTTAAAATGGTTAAATAATAATTGTTCTAATAAATTTCCGAGTATAGAAAATGATGAATCATCAGATAAAGATGATAATGTACAAAATGGTAACGAAAATAATAACCAAAATAATAACCAAAATAATAATCAAAATGAGAACATAGGAAATAATAAACCAGATAGTGGTAACCAAGACCAAGGTCAAAACGGAAATAATCAAGGTAATGGAAATAATCAAAACCAAAATAACAACAATAACAATGATCAAGATAACAACAATCAAGGTAATAACAATAACCAAGGTGGAAATATAGAAGATAATAATCAAAATAATAATAACTCTACAAATACAAGTGATTTTTCAAAGGAACAAGTAGAAGTGTTAAATTTAGTTAATAAAGAAAGAGCAGCGCAAGGCTTAAAACCTCTTACTCTAAATAAAGAATTATCAAGAGTTGCCACAATAAAATCTAAAGATATGAATGATAAAAATTACTTTGATCATAATTCTCCAACTTACGGTTCTCCATTTGATATGATGAAAGCTTTCAATATAAGTTATAGAGCAGCAGGAGAAAATATAGCTAAAGGTCAAAGAACTCCTAGTGAAGTTATGAATGATTGGATGAATTCTTCAGGGCATAGAGCAAATATATTAAATCCTAATTTTACTGAATTAGGTGTAGGTATATACAAAAATGCTAATGGTACAATTTATTGGACACAAATGTTTATAGGTAGATAATAATTATAAAATATATATCAAATCATAAAACTAAAATACAAAAAAACTCTCTTTAATAGGATGAAATAATACTAATTAAAGAGAGTTTTTTATTTGAAATTATTTTATGTATTTTGGTGAAGTTATGTAGTCCATAGGCCCTTTTACTGAAGATAGATTATCCCTATTATAAATTAAACTATACATATTAGTTGCTTTTATATCGTAACTTATTAAAGTATTAAATATATCTGAATCTATGTGCTTTATCTTAGAAAACTTTGTAATAACTTCTATTTCAGAGTTTTTCTTGATTTCTTTAAGTATTTCGCAACCTCTATCATTAAATGCTAAAACTCTTAAATAAGGAAGCTCTTTTAAATCTTTAGTTTTTATAATATCGTCTCTTTTTATTCCTAACATAATATTGTTTAGAGTTCTGGAAATCTTCGTCATAGTATATCTTTTTGATTTTATTTCATTTTGCAACTCTTCTATATTTTTGCATTTAAATATTGAATTATAAATTTTATTTTCTATACCTTCATTTACTTCAAAATAATTTGCTAAATTAGCTTTGTCTCTTAAAATAATAGCTGAAAGAATTTGATAAAAATCATCATTATATACAAGGTTAAAACCAGAATTAACTATATTATTTATTATTTCGTAAGTTGGCTTTGGCATAGTATAATTTATAGTATCTAAACTACTTGTTTTTAGTGCATTTCTAATAGCTGAAGCTGAACAAATTGAGTCATTTACATTTAAACTATTATATCCAGAATTAACCCTGTTTATAGTATATGGTTTGATTTTACTATCTAATTTTAATATGCTTTTAATGTACTCTATTCCTAAGATATTATTAGGAGAGTTTAGTATTTCAAGTAAGGCTTCTTTTGAAGTATCGTATAATTTATTTTCACTTATATAATCAAATAAAGCAGCAGCCCTAGCTTTTGGGAAAGGAAGCCCATCCCCTAAATAGTTTTTCAATTTATTTTTAAATATTACAGGTTCTTCTATTAAAATTTCTGCAATGAGATATAATATATCAATATTTCCGATTTCGCTACCAAAACAAACAGAGTTTACACAATTTAGTGAATTTAGTAAAGTTATTCCTCCGTGGGAAAAAATTTCTGCACTTTGACATGCATATAAAGTCGGCAACTCTACAACTAAATCGACACCATTTTTGACAGCCATTTCAGCTCTAGTAAATTTATCTAAAAGCGCAGGAGTACCCCTTTGCATAAAATTTCCACTCATTACAGCGATTGTATGGGTAGCATTTGTAATCTTTTTTGATTCATTTAAATGATATAGATGACCATTGTGAAATGGGTTATATTCAACGATTAAACCTAGTAAATTCATAAAACTTTCTCCTTTTTTGTAAATAATATGTTTATTATTTTAATTAATTGAAATAATAATTCAAGAGATATTATCAAAATATATATTAAAAGTCTATTTTTGAAAGGAATTTGATTAGGATACTTATAATATATAATGGAAATATTAACAAAATGTATTTTTTTTAACCAATAATGTTATAAATATATTATAATAATATAAGAGAGGATAAGTATCTTATGTCATTTTACGTAAAAATAGTATGTACTTTTTTTTGAAAAAGTGATATATTAGTTGAGGTATTTTATTGTCCAAAGTTATTATAAAGTAAAAATCTCTATATTTACTAAAACTGGGAGATTTTTACTTTGTAATAAAAAGTCGTGAGGACTTAATACATATTATTCATAAAATATTAAGGAGGTTTGCTAATGAAAATATTAGTTTTAAACTGTGGTAGTTCTTCATTAAAATATCAATTAATAGATATGGAAAATGAAGCAGTATTATGTATAGGATTAGTTGAAAGAATAGGTATAGAAGGTTCTATACTTACTCAAAAAAAAGACGGTGTAGAAGGTAAATACATCAAAGAACAACAAATGAAAGATCACCAAGATGCTATAAAATTAGTTCTTGAAGGTGTTTTAGATCCAACTTACGGTGGAGTTAAAGACATGAATGAAATAGACGCTGTAGGACACAGAGTTGTTCACGGTGGAGAAAAATTCGCATCTTCAGTTATAATAACAGAAGAAGTTGAAGAAGCTATGAGAAAATGTAGTGAATTAGCTCCTCTTCACAACCCAGCTAACTTAATGGGAATAGATGCAATAAAAGCTGTACTTCCAGGAGTACCAAATGTAGGTGTATTTGATACTGCATTCCATCAAACAATGCCAGCATCTTCATACTTATATGGTCTTCCTTACAGACTATACACTGAATACGGTGTAAGAAGATACGGATTCCACGGAACTTCTCACAAATACGTATCTCAAAGAGCTGCTGAAATGTTAGGAAAAGACATAAAAGACTTAAAAATAATAACTTGTCACTTAGGAAACGGAGCTTCTATAGCTGCTGTTGACGGAGGAAAAGTAGTAGATACTTCTATGGGACTTACTCCACTTGAAGGTTTAATAATGGGAACTAGATGTGGTGATATAGACCCAGCTATAATACCATTCATAATGAAAAAAGAAAACTTAGACGCTGATGGTGTAGATAAATTAATGAATAAAGAATCTGGTGTATACGGAATGACTGGTATATCTTCAGACTTCAGAGATATATGCGATGCTGCTGCTGAAGGAAACCAACAAGCAATAGATGCATTAGATGCTTACCATAAGAGAGTTAAAAAATATATAGGTGCTTACGCTGCTGAAATGAACGGTGTAGACGCTATAGTATTCACTGCTGGTTTAGGTGAAAATGGTATAGACGATAGATTAGCTATAGCTTCTAACTTAGAAGTATTAGGTGTTAAAATGGACGCTGAAGCTAACAACGTAAGAGGAAAAGAAAGAGTTATATCTGCTGCTGACTCTAAAGTTAAAGTATTATTAATACCAACTAACGAAGAATTAATGATAGCTAGAGATACATTAGAATTAGTTAAATAATTATAGTTATATAATTTATCAAAATTGATTATAATATAAATGTTTAAGGTAGGCTAAAACCTACCTTAAATTATGTGTATAGGATTTTTTTTCATAATTAGCATAAAATAGTATTATAACTATCAAGTAAAAATACTTGACAAACATTAATCCTATTTGTATAATAAATTTGGTAATATGTTGAGGTGAAAAATATGATAATTAGTCTTAATGAGTTAAATAAAAGAGAAACTGGTAAAATAGACTTGAATTTTTCGCAAAAAGTTGATAATATTAGTTATTGTGATAACACATATACATTGGCTTCACCGATTAACCTAGTTGGTAGAATTTCTAAAAATGCAAAAGATGAAGTTCACCTACTTGCAGATGTAGATTTTACTATAATAGATAATTGTTCTAGATGTCTAGAACCGGTAGAAGTTCCAATGAGTTATACCATTGATGGTTTCTTAGTTAGCGAAGATTTTGATGAAGATGATTTTGAAGACTATGATGCTTTTATTATTGATACTGATGAAGTTGACTTAGTAAAAATAATAGAACAAACGTTAGATTTCAATTTACCTCACAAAGTTCTTTGTAAAGAAGATTGTGAAGGTCTTTGTCCTCAATGCGGAGCTAATTTAAATAAAGAAACTTGCTCATGTAGCGAAACTGCAAGTGACGAGGATTATATAGATCCACGTTTTGCTAAATTAAAAGATTTGTTCAAAAATGATTAAGGAGGTGGCTTAAATGGCAGTACCTAAGCGTAAAACAGCTAAATCAAAAACTAAAATGAGAAGAGCGGCTAATTCAAAAATGACAGTTAAAGGATTCGTAGAATGTCCACAATGTCATGATGTAAAATTACCACATAGAGTTTGTCCTTCTTGCGGACACTACAACGGTAAAGAAATCGTAGCTGAATAGTTATATAAAAAACATGTAGTCTAGACTACATGTTTTTTTTTGGAAAAATATAAGTTATAATAATAGAGTACACAATTTATTGTATAAAAATATTTATAGAAATTAATAAATCAAATTTATTTAAAATTATGTAAAATACAGTACATATTTATTGTTAAAATAATTATTATATTAAAATATGGAAATAATATATCTTTAATAAAAGATTTATAAAGGGAGGAACGTATGAAAATAGTAATAGATGCAATGGGTGGAGATAATGCTCCTCAAGCAACTGTCGAAGGTGCAATACTAGCTATAAATGAATATGGTGTAGATGTAATTCTAACAGGAGATAAAGCTCAAATAGAAAAAGAATTAGAATCAAAAACTTATGATAAAAGTAAGCTAGAAATAGTACATACTACTGAAATAATTGAAAATGAAGACAAACCAGTAATGGCAATAAGACGTAAAAAAGATTCTTCAATGGTTGCAGCATTAAATTTAGTTAAAGATAAAAAAGCCGATGCAATAGTTTCAGCAGGTAGTACAGGGGCTTTATTAGCAGGTGGTACATTAATAGTAGGAAGAATAAAAGGAATAGATAGACCTTGTCTATGTCCAGGCCTTCCTAATATAAAAGGTGGAACAACTCTTCTTGCTGACGGTGGGGCAAATGCTGATTGCAAACCTAAAAACTTAACACAGTTTGCTTTTATGAGTGACATATATTTAAGAAAAGTTATAGGTATAGAAAATCCAAGAATAGGACTTGCTAACATAGGTACAGAAGAAGGCAAAGGTAATGAACTTGTAAAAGAAGCTTACTATGAGCTTAAAAACTTAGATTTAAACTTTATCGGTAATGTGGAATCTAGAGATGTAATAAACTCAGTATGTGATGCTTTAATATGCGATGGTTTTACAGGTAACACTCTTTTAAAATCTTGTGAAGGTGTAGCTATGAGTTTAATGAAATTAATGAAAGAGAAGTTTATGGCGTCTTTCAAAGGCAAAGTAGGGGCTTTAATGCTTAAAGATAGCTTCAAAGAGATAAAAGCTATGATGGACTATACAGAATACGGTGGAGCACCTCTTTTAGGCGTTAAAGGCGGTGTAATAAAAGCTCATGGTAGTTCTAATGGATTTGCTATAAAAAATGCAATTAACCAAGCTATAAAATTTGCAAATGGGAATGTAGTTGAAGACATAGAACAAGTTTTAAAAGAGTTATCAGAAAAAGAAAAATCTAAAGATAAAGAAGAACAAAAATAAGATAAAAATATTTAATATATAAAAAGAAATAAAAATCTCTTCTAGATAATAGAAGAGATTTTTTTGTGCAAAAATTACATCTACAATAAGAGTAATAATTTTTATCTTAAATAAATATATATTTATAAACAAGAAGGAGGGGTATCATGAAACTTTCAGATGAAATTATTAACTCACTATCAATTAATTTGAGAAAAAAGATAAAAAGCATAGTAAATGACCAAGTAAATATTGAAGAAATAAGACTTAGAGTAAATAAACCATTAATAATAAATGGCGATTCGAAGGATTATTTTTATAATGAAAAAACTGGGGCTTTGGATTTTAATATGAAAAATCCTTATATAGTTACAAAAGAGGATATAGAAGAGACTTTTCAAATTATATGTAAGTATTCAGTGCATTCATTTATGGATGACATAAAAAAAGGATTTATAACACTAAGAGGGGGCCATAGAATAGGAATCGTAGGGAAGGTAATAATTGAAAATGGACAAGTAAAAAATATAAAACATATTTCTTCACTTAATATAAGAATATCTAGAGAAATTAAAGGATGCTCAAAAAAAATTTTGCAACATGTAATAAAAAATAAAAATCAAATAAATAATACAATAATTATTTCACCACCTCAATGTGGAAAAACTACTATTCTAAGAGATATAGTTAGGAATATAAGCAACGGAAATAGAGAATATGGATTTAAGGGTGTAAAAGTAGCACTAATAGATGAAAGAAATGAGATAGGAGGATCTTGTATGGGTATTGCCCAACTAGATGTCGGAATTAGAACAGATATTATGGAGACTTGTCCAAAAGATTTGGGAATAATGATGGTTTTAAGGTCCATGTCTCCAGATGTAATAGTCACAGATGAAATAGGTAGCGAGAATGAGATAAAAGCCCTATACACAGCATTAAATGGAGGTGTAAGCTTAATCACAACAGTACATGGGGATTCTATCGAGGATATACAAAATAGAAAGGAATTAAAGCGATTACTAGATGGAGACTTATTTAAAAAAGCTATTATATTATCTTCTAGAAATGGACCTGGTACAGTAGAAAAAATTTATGATTTACAAGAAAAGAGATGGTATTTTGGAAATTAAAATAATATTAGTAGGAATGTTAATCGGATGTAGTTATTTAGTGGGGGAAGATATATCTAAAAGATATATAAAAAGACATAAGCAATTAAATGACTTAATCAGGGTTTTAGAGATAATGAGGATGGATTTAGCTTTTGGAATGTACACATTAGAAGAAATATTTAGAAATATAGCAGTAAAAGATGAATATGATTTTAGTGAATTCTTTTTAAAATTTGCAGATGAACTTTCAAAAGAAGATGGAAAAACTATAGAACAGATTTTACAAAATACAATAGAGATATTATATAAAGATACATATTTAAAAGAAAATGAAATTGAAGAGTTTAAAAAGTTAATTTTATCTCTTGGTAAAAGTGAAGTCGAATCTCAAGAGAGACTAATAGATTTGACTGTAGAAAACCTGAAGAAGTTAACTGTAGAAAGTAAAGAAGATATAAAAAACAAAGGTAATCTCTATAAAAAGCTAATAACGTTTAGTGGAATATGTATAGGGATAATTTTAATTTAGGAGATGAGAGTATGGATATAACTTTAATATTTAAGGTAGCTGGAGTAGGAATTTTAATATCAGTTTTAAATATGATTTTAACAAAAGTAGATAGAAGTGACTGGGCAACACTTACAACTCTTGCAGGAGTCGTAATAGTTTTAGGACTTGTAATAGGTGAAATAAGTGATTTATTCAATACTGTTAGAACAATGTTTAAATTATATTAAAAAGATTTAAGATACAACAGAAAAATAAAATGGAGGTGGTATTTTGGAAATAATCCAAATCATAGGAATTGCCATAATATCAACCATACTTTGTTTATTCATAAAAAAGGACAGACCAGAGTTTGCAAATTTTATAGCCATTACTGCTGGGGTAATAATACTTCTATCTGTAATTTTAAAATTAAACTTTATAGTTGAAGAAATAAATAAATTAGCTGATAGAGCGAATATCCCCTCAATGTATATATCTCTAATAATAAAGTTAATAGGGATAGCATATATTATGGAGTTTGCAGTATCGCTTTGTAAGGATTGTGGTGAAAATAATATAGCATCCAAATTAGAATTCGGCGGAAAAATTATAATTATGAGTATGTCTTTCCCAATACTTCTATCAATAATAGATGCGATAATTGGGATTATACCTTAGGAGAAAAATTATGAAAAATAAATTAAAGATAATTTTAATAGCTTTATTTTTTATAATCTCTATGAATAATATAAGTTTTGCAGATAAAAGTAATGATGAGTTGAGCAATGAAAAATACAAAGTATCAGATGAGACATCACAAAATTATATAAATAGGCAATTAGAAAAAATCAATATAAGTGAGTTACAAGAAGAACTAAAAGATAATGATATATTTAAAAATATAGATTTAAAACAATTTGCAAAGGATTTAATAAAAGGAAACGCTAAGCTTTCTGATTTAATAAATACAGAAAGCCTAAAAAGCTTAGTAATAGATCAATTAATAGCAAGTCTAAAAGTAATTACCATGATAATCGTCTTAGCATTATTATCTTCAATTCTTAAAAGTCTAGAAGGATCTTTTTCATCAGGTGAGGTAAGTAAAATCGTAAATTACATAATTTTTATAACTATGGTTACTCTAGTATTAGTTAATTTTAAAGATGTATTATCAATTGCGTATACAACAGTAAATAGTATCATAAGTATAGTTAATGTAATTGTTCCTATATTATTAACTTTATTAGCTGTAGGAGGGCTTACAACAACATCAGCAACATTATCGCCAGTATTTGTAGGCGGTGTATCTATAATAAACGTTATTTTTAAAAATATTATTTTTACACTTATAACATTGGCATTTTGTGTACTAGTTATAAATAATCTATCTAAAAATATAAAACTAAAGAGATTTTCAGAATTACTTAAAAAAGCAAATGTAGTAATTGTAGGTGCAGCCTTTACAATTTATTTAGGGCTTGTATCTATACAGGGGATATATGTTACATCATTTGATAAATTTGCTGTAAAAAGTGCTAAATTTGCAGTTGGAAGTTTTATACCTGTTATAGGAAGCTTTGTTTCTGATTCAGTAGATTTATTATTATCTTCTTCTATTCTTCTAAAAAATATTTTTGGTGCAGTTGGACTTATTTTATTAGTTGGAATTTGTTTAATACCTCTTATAAAGATTTTTTCAATAATTTTAGTATATAAGATAGGAGCTGCAATAGTTGAACCTATAGGAGAAGAAAATATATCTACTTTTATGGATGAAACATCTAAACTTATGACAGTTATTTTAATTTCTGTATTATCAGTACTTATAATGTTCTTTGTTACGATAAGTATTTTGACATCACTTAGTATTACTTCATAGATTATGATTATAAAAAATTTAATCGAAGATAGAAATTGATTTAAGGGGGTGAATGAGATAAAAAATTGGATAATCTGTATCTTGATAGGTGCTTTTATTATAAATATAGTAGATATGGTACTTCCAGAGAGTAAATTAAAACCTTATATTAATTTAGTTTGTAATTTTATATTTATATTTATCGTGATTTCCCCAATTGTAGGTTTTTTTTCAGAAGATGGATCTTTAGAAGACAAGATATTAAAATCTATGACTGATTATAATGAAAGGTATGTTGAAAGTAATAGAGATTTAGTAGAGAATAATACTTTTAATTTAGATAGTGAATATCAAAGTAATTTGAAAGATGTACTTCAAATAAAATTAGATGAATATGGATATGAACTTGAAGATATAGATTTTGATGGAACCGATATAGAAAGTCTTAAAATAAAAGAAAAAAACAATAAAGAGGATTTGAATTTATCAAAAGGTAAATCAGATTCACAAGAAGAGCAGAAAAATAAAGACGATGAAAATAAATCTAATAACAAAGACAGCGAAGTTTTTAAAAATAATATAACAAATAAAAGCGAGGATAAAGACAAATTAAAAAACGACTTGATAAAAATTTTGGAAGTATCGATTGATAAAATTGAAATTGATTAATAGGAGCGAGTTAAATGTTTAAAAAAATAAATTTTAATGAAAAGGAAAAGAAAAAATTGATAAGTTTATTAGTTGTAGGTGCATTATGTGTTGCAAGTTTAGTAGTACTTAATCTAATACAAGCAAAAGAAAAAGTAGCTACCACTCAAAAAGATGAAAGTACAGCTAAACAAAGTGAAGAAATACAAAAAGAGGCAAGTAGTGAAAAAGCAAAAGACGATTTAGAAAATCAACTTACAGCAATCTTAAAAGAAATAAATGGTTCTGGGGATGTATCAGTTATGATTACTTATGATAATAGTGAAGAGATTGAGCCAGCATATAATTCAAGTGCTACAAAAGAAACAACATCAGAAACAGATTCTTCAGGTGGAGAAAGAACAGTAGAAACATCAAGTGAAAATAAAACACTAGTTACTTCAAATTCTTCTGATCCTATAGTAATAAAAACTAAAGAAGCAAAGATAAAAGGTGTTTTAGTAGTGGCAAGTGGAGCGAAAGATGCTCAAGTAAAACAAACATTATATGAAGCTGTTCAAACAGCACTTCAAATATCAGGACATCAAGTTGAAGTTTATGCTAAATAAAAAAGCTTTATATAAAAAATAGGGGGTATTTTATGAAATTTAATTATAAAAACAGGGGATTTGTAGTTTTATCATTAAGTCTAATGTTAATTGCAGTTGGCGTAGTTAACTATCAATTGAGCAAAGACTCAACACTTAGTGTTTCAGACGAATTTAAGGCTTATGAACAAGCTCAAATAGATAAAAATTCTCCTGATGATACTACATTAGTAGATAGTATAGATGGGAAAGTAACAGTTGACTATAAAGATAAAAGTAAAACAGAAGACACTACAAAAACAAAAGAAACAAGTAAAGACGATTCCGATGTAGAAAACTTGGCAAAAGAAACAAGTAAAGAAATAGAAGAAACATTAAATTCTAAAGAAAATATAGATAGCGATACATACATAGTAGATATGAAGATGACTAGAGAAAAACAAAGAAATAAACTTACAGAACAACTAAATGAAATAATAAATAATCCATCTACGGCAGATGAAGCAAAAGTAGAAGCATCAAATATGAAAGTCGCAATAGTAAAAAACAGCGATACAGAATTACAAATAGAAAATCTACTTTTAGCTAAAGGATATGATGAAGCAATAGTATTTATAGATGGAGATAAAGCAAATGTAGTTGTAAATATGAAAGAAATCAAACAAAATGATGCTACAAAAATATTTGATATAGTTGCAAATCAATCTGGGATTAATCGTGAAAATATAAAACTTACAAATAATAGATAATTGATAAATTTTAGAATAAATTTACAAGAATGGGTTTATAATAAAATTAAGCCTTATTTCTTGCAAATTATACAAGTATTTGATATTATATAATAAATAATAACCTAAGAATAGGGGGTAGTGTGTCATGGAAAATAACAATTTAGGACAAGTTAAAATATCAAATGAAGTTATAGTAACTATAGCTGGATTAGCGGCTTTAGAGGTCGAAAATGTAGAGACAATAACTACAATAACAGATAAACTACTTAAAAACAATGGTGTAAAAATTCAAATAGATGAAGAACAAATAATATTAGATATTTATGTTAATATTGAATTTGGAGAATCTATACCAGATACAGCTTTCAAAATACAAGAAAATGTTAAGAATACTGTAGAAACAATGACTGGATTAGAAGTATCAACTGTAAATGTACATGTACAAGGAATTACTTTCTATAAAGAAAAAGCAGAAAAAGAAGAAGCTAAAGCTCAAAAAAGAGAAGAAGCTAAATTAGCTAAAGCTGCAAAAAAGGAAGAAGCTAGATTAGCAAAAGAAGCTAAAAAAGCATCAAAATCTGAAGAAAATGATGAAGACGATGAAATAACAATAGCAGAGTAAACAATAAAAACCCTCTGAAAAATCAGGGGGTTTTTTTATTGCAATATAGTGTATAATAAGTCTGAAGGAGGATTAAATATGAAAAACATAAGAGCAAAAAGAGAGACAAGTAGAGAATATTTAATGAAATTAATGTATCAAACATATATATCAAATGGAGATATAACTGATTTAGAAAATGAGATGGACGAATTCTTAGAAAATAACAAAGAATACATAATGAGTAGATATAAAGAATTAGTTTTAACTTATTCAGACAAAGATGTAGACTTTGAACAAATTTCATTAGAAAAATGTGTTGATAGAGTTTATCTAAACGAAATGTGTGATATCTTAAGATTAAAAATTGATTATATAAATGAACTGATAGAAAACAACGCTAAAAACTGGTCTATAAACAGATTTTCAAAAATAGATTTAGCAATATTACAAATAGCGATAGCTGAAATATTATCTGATTTAAATATACCAGATAGAGTTTCTATAAATGAAGCTATAGACCTAGCAAAAATGTACTGTGAAGCAAAAACACCTAAATTTATAAACGGAGTTTTAGGAAGTGTTGTAAATGAAATCAAGGAGAGATAACATTGTAATAGGAATAGATACTAGCTGCTATACAACTTCTATAGCAGCTATCTCTTTAAATAAGGATATAATTTTAAGTGAAAAAATAATGCTTAAAGTTGATAAAGATTCAAAAGGACTTAGACAAAGCGAAGGTGTTTTTCAGCATATATCTAATATAGGAAAATTAAGTGAAAGTATAACAGGCAAGCTAAAAGACTATAATATAGTCGGAGTATGTGCGTCGGAAAAACCAAGACCCATAGATGGATCTTATATGCCAGTTTTTACAGTAGGACTAAATGCAGGCAAGTTAATCAGTGCAATGCATAATTGTCCTTTTTTCGAGACAACACACCAAGAAAATCATATAAAATCTAGTTTATTAGGCAAAAATTTATTGAATGAAAATAGATTTTTAGCAGTCCATATGTCTGGAGGAACGACAGAAATAATATTAGCAAATAAAAAAAATTCTAATGATTATGAACTTGAGATTATCGGAGGGACAAAAGATATAAGTTTTGGCCAATTAATAGATAGATTAGGCGTAAAACTATCGTATGATTTTCCATGTGGCAAGTACATAGATGAAAATGCATTAAAGTCTGATATAAAAATAGAAAACGGATTAAAGACTAGTGTAAAAGAAGGTTATATGAATTTATCTGGAATAGAAAATCAATTAGATAAAATAATGAAAGATAATAAAAATATAGATAAATATTATTTATCTAAATTACTTATGGATACTATAGTAAGGTGTATGTTAAAATCACTCACATATTTATGTGAAAAATATCAAACTTATGAAGTTGTATTTGCAGGTGGTGTATCTGCAAGTAAATATATATCTAAAAATTTAACTCAAAAATTGAAAAAGTATAATGTAAAAGCTTATTTTACAGAATCTCACTTAGCTACAGATAATGCTGTAGGTTGTGCTTTAATAGGAATTGAAAATTTAAATTTAGGAGAATAAATATGAAAATAAGAGCTTTAGATGTAAGTGAAGCAAATTCGTATATAAAGAGAATTTTGATAAATGACCCTATACTGTGCAACTTAAAAATTAAAGGAGAAATTTCAAATTTTAAAGTGCATAGTAGCGGTAATGTATATTTATCGCTAAAAGATCAAAATTCAAAAATCAATTGTGTTATTCTTAGAAATGACTACGATAGAAATTTAAATTTAGAAAATGGAACAAAAGTAATAGCAAGTGGATATATTTCAGTTTATGAAAGAGATGGTTCTTATCAACTCTATATAAAACATATAGAAGTAGCAGGAATAGGAAACCTATATATTGAATTTAATAAATTAAAAGAAAAATTACAAAAAGAAGGTTTATTTGATTATAAATATAAAAAGCCGATACCTAAGATTCCGAAATCAATAGGTATTGTAACATCGCCAACAGGAGCTGTAATTAGAGATATAATAAATGTAACTAAAAGAAGATACCCTAAAGTACATATAAAATTATATCCTGTAAAGGTTCAAGGTGAGGGAGCAAAAGATGAAATATGTGAAGGTATAAGATTTTTTAATAAAGTTCACCCAGTCGATACGATAATTATCGGTAGAGGAGGGGGATCTATAGAAGATTTATGGGCCTTTAATGAAGAAGATGTAGCTAGATGTGTATTTGAATCGGAAATACCTATTATATCTGCTGTAGGACATGAGATAGACTTTACAATATGTGATTTTGTATCTGATATGAGGGCTCCTACGCCATCAGCAGCTGCAGAAATTGCTACCCCGGATTTAGATAATTTATATTTTAAATTAGACAATATAAAAATTAGGATGAATAAATCACTTACTAATATGGTTGATTATGATGAACAAAAATTAAAATACACATTCAATAGAATTAATACTATTTTAAATGACTATATTATAAATAATAAAATTTGTGATTTAGATAATATTATAGAAAAATTAAATCTAAATATAGAGAATAAAATAAATAAAGAAGAAATGAACTTGAGAAATTTAGGTTCTTTACTTCATAATTTAAGCCCATTGAAAACATTAGATAGAGGATATAGTATAATAAATAAAGAAGATGTAGTTGTGAATAGTGTTTTAAAAGTATCAGAAAACGATGAAATAGAAGTAGTTTTATCTGATGGAAGTTTAGATTGCACTGTAAATAAAATTAATAAAAAAGAGGTATAAAAATGAAACTTACATATGAACAAGCTTACTCAAAGTTAGAAGAGATTTTAAATAAACTTGAAACAAACAATGCGTCATTAGATGAATCTCTAGAACTTTATGAAGAGGGAATAAAACTATATGCTACATGTAATAAATTACTTGATAAAGCGAAATTTAAAATAAGCAAATTTAATGAAACACAAGAGCTAGAAGATTTCGACTTAGAGGAGGAATAAAAATGGCATTTAAAGAAGATTTAAATACAAAGTCTACATATATAGAAGATTTGTTAAAGGAGTATATGCCAAAAGAAGAAGGATATCAAAAAACGATTTTTGAGTCTATGAATTATAGTTTAAGTGCTGGAGGAAAGAGATTAAGACCAGTACTTACTCTAGAAGCTGCAAAAATAGTAGGTGGAAATCAAGATGAAGCAATACCATTTGCTATGGCAATAGAGATGATACACACATATTCTTTAATACATGATGACCTGCCAGCTATGGATAATGATGATTTTAGAAGAGGAAAACCTACTAACCATAGGGTGTTCGGAGATGGTATGGCAACTTTAGCTGGTGATGCTCTTTTAAATTATGCTTTTGAGATAATGCTTAGAGAATCAATAGGCAAAACAAATCCTGATATAAGACTAAAAGCCATCTATGAAATTGCAAGAGGAGCCGGAATATACGGCATGATAGGTGGGCAAGTTGTAGATATAGAAAGTGAAAATAAATCTATAGAAAAAGAAAAACTTGATTTTATACATATGAACAAAACAGCTGCTATGATTGCAGGATGTATGAGAGCGGGTGCAATTATAGGGCATGCTTCAGAAGAAGATTTACAAAATATAACTAGATATGCCAAAAATATAGGTTTGGCTTTTCAAATAGTAGATGATATCTTAGATATAGTTGGAGACGAAAAAATATTAGGAAAACCTGTGGGAAGCGATTTAGAAAATCATAAATCAACATATCCTACTTTAATTGGACTTGAACAATCTAGAAAAGTAGCTAGAGATTTGATTGAAGAAGCCAAAGAGAGTATAAGAAAAATATCAGAAGATTCTAGCTTTTTAGAAGGTTTAGCTGAATATATAATTTCCAGAGATCATTAATCTAAAGTATATTTAGGAGGAAATATGACAGACATTTTTCAAAATAGAATTTTACTTATTAGTATATTTTCTTGTTTTTTAGCACAGTTTATAAAAATATTTACTGGAAAAGAAAAGAGAATTGACTTTAAAAGAATTATAATTTCAGGAGGTATGCCTAGTTCGCATAGTTCATTTGTGACATCATTAGCTGTGCTTGTTGGATTTGATAGGGGATTTGCTTCTACAGAATTTGCAATAACTGCAGTTTTTGCAATTATTGTCATGTATGATGCCTCTGGTGTTAGACGAGCAGTAGGCAAACAAGCTGAAATTTTAAATCAAATAGTAGATGACTTTTTCCACGGAAAATTTGATCAACATGAAAAACTAAAAGAATTAGTCGGACATACACCAAAAGAAGTTCTTTTTGGAGCCTTACTGGGAATATTAATTGGAATACTAATGTCTTAGTAAGAACAAATTTAAGAGATTTCTTAAATTGAAAAAAAAATAATAATATGATATAATTCTAATGTTTAAAATATTGATAGAAAGAATATACTTTATTTAAAAGAGTATATTCTTTTTTTAGCAATAAAATATAATTTAAGACGAAAAAGAAAAATAAATTTATTATAAATATAAATGAAAGGTAATTTTATGAAGAAAAGAATAGATGTTTTATTAGTTGAACAAGGATTTTTTGAGAGTAGAGAAAAAGCCAAAAGATCTATAATGGCAGGATTAGTATTTGTAAATAATCAAAAATGTGATAAAGCAGGTACAGAAGTAAATACTGACGCTAAAATAGAAGTAAAAGGAAACCCAATACCTTATGTAAGTAGGGGCGGATTAAAATTAGAAAAAGCGATGAAAAATTTCGATATAACTTTACAAGATAAAGTTTGTATGGATATAGGTGCATCAACAGGTGGATTTACTGATTGTATGCTTCAAAATGGTGCAAGAAAAGTATTTTCAATAGATGTAGGTTATGGTCAATTAGCTTGGAAATTAAGACAAGACGAGAGAGTTGTATGCATGGAAAGAACAAATATAAGGTATGTAACAATAGAAGATACTAAAGAATTTGCAGATTTCGCATCTATAGACGTATCATTTATATCTTTAAAATTAGTACTTCCAGTAGCACATAATTTAATTAGACCAGGTGGAGAAATCGTAGCGCTTATAAAACCTCAATTTGAAGCTGGAAAAGATAAAGTAGGTAAAAAAGGTGTAGTTAGAGAAAAATCAACACATATAGAAGTAATTGAAATGGTTTCAAAATTTGCCGTAGAAACTGGTTTCTCAATTTTAAATTTAGATTATTCACCTATTAAAGGACCAGAAGGTAATATAGAATACCTTATTCACTTAAAAAATAGCAATGAAGGTTATACATTTAATGAAGAAGACTATAAAGAAAAAGTAATTAAGGTTGTGGAAGATTCACACAAATTAAATCATTAATCAAAAATTAGTCAAGAAAGAGGGGGTTTACTATGATCCTTGAAATGTATATGAAAAATTGCGCTTTAATTGAGGAGTCTAGACTAACTATAAATGACGGTTTAAATATATTAACAGGGGAAACGGGAGCAGGAAAGTCTATAATTATTGAAGCACTCGGTTTATGCTTAGGAGAAAAATACGATAGATCTTTTTTAAGAAAGGGCACTGATAAAGGTGTTTGTGAGATAGTAGTATTATCAAATAGCTCAAACCTTAAAGAAGTACTAGAAAAATATGATATTGATTATGAAGATAATCAAATTATAATTACTAGAGTTATGTACTCAGATGGAAAGAGTGTAGCTAGAATAAATGGACGAACTGTTAAAGTTTCAATACTTAAAGAAGTTGCATGTACAATAGTTGATTTACATAGCCAACATCAAAATCAACTTCTATTTAATAAGGATACACATATTAAATTTTTAGATTTATTTGGAGAAAAAGATATAGAACCTTTAAAATCTAGTTATAAAGAGTCATATAGTGAGTTTAATAAATTAAAAAAAGAGCTAAATGATTTAAATGAAAATAAAGATGATATGGAAATCCAAAGAGAAATTGATTTAATAAAGTTCCAAATTAATGAGATAGATGAAGCGAACCTAAATGAAGAGGAATATGACGATTTAAAATCTCAACGAGAGTTATGCAGAAATAGTGAAAAAATATATAATAATTTAAGCCTTTCATATCAAAAACTATATGAAGGTGATATGAACGCTGTTGACTTAATAGGAATGGCATCAAAAGAACTTGCTGATATTGCTTCTTATGATAAGAATATAAGTGAGTACAGTGAAAATATAGATAGAATTATGTACGAACTTCAAGATATCTCTAGAGAGATTAGGGATTATAAAGAAAATATAAGTTTTAATCCTTATGAAATGGAAGAAATAGAGCAGAGAATAGATCAAATTAACAACTTAAAAAGAAAATATGGGAATTCTATAACAGAAATATTTGAATATAGACAAAAAATACAAGATAGATTAGATGAAATTTTAAACAGAGATGAAAAAGTTGCAGCTTTAAAATTAGAATTAGAAAAGCTAGAAACTGTTCTTTATGATAAATCAAGAAAAATAAGCAAAGCTAGAAAAAATGTAGCTGTAGATTTGCAAGATGTTTTAATAAAAGAACTTCATAGTTTAAATATGAAAAATGTATCATTCCAAGTTGATTTTAAAGAAATACCATTTAATCAAAATGGATGTGATGATGTAGAATTTATGGCTTCATTCAACTTAGGAGAAGATATAAAGCCTATTTACAAAGTTGCATCTGGTGGAGAGATGTCTAGATTTATGCTAGCATTTAAAACAATACTCGCAGATATAGATGAAATAGACACATTAGTATTTGATGAGATAGATACAGGTATAAGTGGTATAGCTGCACAAATTGTAGGAGAAAAGTTGTCTAAAATAGGTAAGAAAAAACAAGTTATATGTATAACACATCTTCCTCAAATAGCAGCTAATGGGCATACCCACTATAGAATTGAAAAAAATACATCTAATGATAGAACATATACAAATATAAAAGAATTGACATTTGATGAGAGAATAGATGAAATTGCTAGATTAATAGCAGGGAACAATATAACTGAAAAGACTATTGAGCATGCTCATGAAATAATTGAACTAGCTCAATCAAATTAATATATAAGGTCTCTATTAATTTAAATAGGGATCTTTTTTAAGATTAGTGAATAAATAATAAAAAAATACAAAAGATAATATATGCTATTATGAATTAGAGGTGATCTAAATAAAAAAGATATATTTAATTGCATTTATATTATTATTTTGTATTATAATGTTACATAGTAAAAAAACTGAAGTAATGGCTAATTTTTTTGAAAATAAAAAATATGTATATGTCCTAGGAGATGTAGTCGCAATTAAAGCTAAAACAGATGGAGTTTTGATTTTGGCAAACGAAGAAGAAAATATAGAATATGTAGATAATTTAAGAGAAGGCGACAATATTTTATATATAGATAACCAAAAGGTGAACAATAGCCAAGATGTATACGATATTTTAAACCAATTAAAAAAAGATAAAGTTAATGTAAAATTAGAGCGAAATGGTAAAGTAATAACAAAATCTATAAAAACTAAATATGAAAATGGAATATACAAGTTAGGATTTTGGGTTAGGGACAAGGTTTCTGGAATCGGAACAATGACATGTTATGACCCACAAAAAGACTTATTTTATGCTATTGGCCATCCCATTTATGACATAGATACTAAGAAAGAACTAAAAATAAAAGAAGGATATATCTCACATATATCAAATTTAGAAATTATAAAAGGTAATACAAAAAAAGTAGGATATATTAAAGGAAATTTTGATACTCAAGATATAATTGGAAGTTTTTTAGGTAATTCTGACTATGGCATAGAAGGAAAAATAAATCAAAATTTATCTTATAAATATAAAAACAATATGATAGAGGTAGCAAATTTTAACGATATAAATTTAGGAAAAGCTAAAATACTATTTCAATCACATAATAACAAAGTAGAATCTTATAATATTTTAATAAATAATATAGATAAACAAAGTAAAACATTAGAAATTGAAATAACAGATAAAGATTTAATTAATTATACTGGTGGCATAATACAAGGGATGAGTGGTGCTCCAATTGTACAAAATAACAAATTAATTGGAAGTATTACATATGTTTTGAAAAATAACCCAAAAAAAGGATTTGGAATTTTTATAGGAGAAATGATAAAATAGGGAAAATAAAATAAATTTAAAATTTAATGAAGGAAAACAATTTTATAATGTCGAATAGCTTAGTATACTCGATTACGATGAAATTTACTTTCAAAGTAGTATACTAAAAAAATTAAATAGTATATCTGATTTTTCTAGATATGAAAAATTTAAATATAATTAATGAAATTTATATTATAATAGTATATTAATGGGGGGAATTGCAATGAAAGATAAAATAAAAATAGTTTTAGCGGATGATAATAAAGACTTTTGCCAAGTACTGAAAGAATATCTGTCTAATGAAGATGACATAGAAATACTTGGGATTGCAAAAGATGGAGTAGAAGCTTTAGAATTAGTCAAAGCTAAACAACCAGATTTATTAGTATTAGATGTTATAATGCCACATTTAGACGGATTAGGCGTTATAGAAAAACTAAATGTTATGAATTTAGATAAAATGCCAAAAATAATAGTATTATCAGCAGTAGGTCAAGATAAAATAACGCAAACAGCTATTAATCTAGGTGCAGATTATTATATAGTAAAACCATTTGATTTTGTAATATTTATAAATAGAATAAGAGAGTTAGTTTTAAATAAACCTGTAGCATCTCCAGCTAAATCATCTAAAGCTGTTAGCGAGTTACAAATGAGCAGAACTAACGAATATCAACAGCCAGGTACAGGGAATATAGAAGCAGAAATAACTAATATAATCCATGAAATAGGAGTACCAGCTCATATTAAGGGATATTTATATTTAAGAGAAGCTATAAAAATGGTTATAGATAATGTAGAACTATTAGGTGCTGTTACAAAAGAGCTATATCCAAGTATAGCTAAAGAATTTAATACAACTCCAAGTAGGGTTGAAAGAGCTATAAGACATGCTATAGAAGTTGCGTGGAGTAGAGGAAAAGTTGACACTATAAATCAATTATTCGGATATACAGTACATACAACTAAAGGAAAACCTACAAATTCAGAATTTATAGCTATGATTGCAGATAAATTAAGATTAGAACATAGTATAGTTAAGTAATAAGAAGGCCTTCTAATATATAGAAGGCTTTTTTAAGGTTTAATTTAACTAAGAAAAGAAACATAATTATAAGATTGTTGCAATTTATATTTTTATCAATATTTAGAATGATAATAGTTACTTTTTTCATACATTATAAATATATATTGAATATTTGACAATATTTGATAAAATTAATAGGGGAAAATGCACATATAAAACTTACATATTCTTAAAATAATAGATAGGTATATTTCAAAATGTAGTAATATGTTAAAATTTATATTAGAATAAGTGCAGTACAAAGTATTTAAAAACAATAGCATATTTAATTTTACAAGTATCATATTATTAACTTACTTGTTTAATTAAGGAGTTAATGGGCTCTTTCGCCAAAATATTTATTTTGAGTGAAAATAATGGTATAATATTTTAAGATTTAAAAATTTACGGAGGTTAATGAAATGAGAGTCGAAGCCCCAATTAAGGTAGACAGAAAGACAAAAAAGCTTGCTAAAAGACTTTCTGCTGGAGAAATCGCTGTTATAAATCATATAGATATAGATGAAGTAGCAGCAAACTCTTTAGTTGAATGCAAGATAAAACTTGTTATTAATGCAGCTCCTTCAATAAGTGGAAGATATCCTAATAAGGGACCAAAAATACTTATAGATAATAATATTCTGATTATAGATAATGTAGGAGAAGATGTATTTGAAGAATTAAAGGAAGGACAAATTATAGAAGTAAATAATGGACAAATCTATAGAGATGGTCAATTTATAGGACAAGGCGAAGTTATGGATAAGTCTGTTGTTGAAAAAAAGACACAAATTGCATACGAAAATATGTCTGTAGAATTAGATAGATTTATAGATAATACTATAGAATATGCAAAACGTGAAAAAGGATTTATATTGGGAGAAACCGAAATTCCTAAAATGGCTACAAATTACAAAGATAGACATGTCTTAGTTGTAGTTAGAGGACAAGACTATAAAGAAGATTTAGCTACAATTAAATCTTATATAGAAGAAATGAAACCTATACTTGTTGGAGTAGACGGTGGTGCAGATGCACTTCTTGAATGTGGATATATTCCAGATGTAATCGTAGGGGACATGGATAGTGTTACAGATGAAGCACTAAAAAAAGCTAAAGAAATAGTAGTTCATGCATATGTAGATGGTAGAGCCCCAGGTCTTAAAAGAGTACAAGACTTAGGATTAGATGCTGTTGTTTTCCCTGCACCAGGAACTAGTGAAGATATTGCTATGCTTACTGCATATGAATACGGAGCAGAACTAATAGTAGCATTAGGATCACACTCTAATATGATAGATTTCTTAGAAAAAGGAAGAAAAGGAATGGCTTCTACATTTTTAGTTAGATTAAAGATAGGAGCAAAACTAATCGATGCAAAAGGAGTTAATTTACTTTATAAAAGTAAGTTAAAAATGAAATATATATGGGCCTTAGTAATAACAGCTATATTCCCTGTTATAATAATTGCTTATTTATCTCCAACTGTACAGCAACTTATTAAATTACTACAATTAAAAATGAAACTAAATATGTAAACTAGGAGGACTAAAGATGAATATAAATATGAAATACTACATCGTAACTATAGGCTCTATATTTTTAGCATTAGGTATAGGAATTATAGTAGGTTTCAATTTAAACTATGACCAAGAATTAAGTAAACAACAAAGTGAAGTTTTATCAGAATTTGAAGAAAGATTTGATTCTTTAAATAAAGAAAAAGTTGATTTAAATGCTCAAATTGATACTTTAACTAAAGAATATGACAAATTAACTTCTTATATATCACAAAATTATAATATTTTAATTGCTGATGAATTAATAGAAAGAAATACTGGAATAATAATTACTAATGAAAAAAATGATTATAGTGAAGAATTAGAAAACTTAATAAAAGATGCAAATGGTAACTTAGCTTTCAATATAGTTGTAAAAGATACTATAGAAGATGAAAAGAAATTAAAAACTTTATCAGATGAAATAGATAAAGAGATAAAAACATCTCAAGATTGTATAAACTATATAATTGACTGTTTACAAGTAAATAATGCACAAAAAGATTTAGAAATGTTACAAGAATTAGATTTAATAGAAATTAAATCTTTAAGCAGTAATTATGCTTCATATGACTCTGCAATTTTAGTAGGAGAAAATGAAGATGAAAACATGCAAAAAACATTCGAAGTAAAAGAAAAAAATATTATTTCTAAATTAAAATCAGAGAAAAAATATTTAGTAGCTGTTCAAAGAGAAGCTAGCAAATCAAAATTTTTAAAATTATGCTCAGATTCAAAAATATCAACTATAGATAATATCGATTCTGAAATAGGAAAAATATCTTTAAGTATGTTAATAAAAGATGAAAGTATTGTAGGAAACTACGGAGTAGGCGAAAATGTTACTGATTTAATGCCATTTTCAAAATAATAAAACTTACAAAAGTTAATTAAGGAGATATAAGATGAGCTATATAAGTATAATAATACCAGCTTATAACGAAGAAAATAAAATAAAAGATACGCTAGAAAGTATAAAAGATATTAAAGAAATAGATGAGATTATAGTAGTGGATGATGGCTCTAGTGATAAGACATCAGAAGTTGCAAAAAGTGTAAAAAGTGAAAAAATAAATGTAATAACACAGAGTAAAAATAGAGGTAAAGGATATGCTTTAAATAATGGATTAAAAGAAGCCATGAAAAAAGCCGATATAATAGGATTTTTAGATGGAGACTTAGGAAGTACTGCAAGTGAAGTTGAAAAACTAATAATGCCTATTGTAAATGATGAATGCGATGTTACTATTGCAAAATTCCCTCCTGCAAAGAAAAAAGGAGGATTAGGATTTGTAAAAAATCTAGCTAAAAACTCGGTTTATGAAATGACAGGTGTTGAACTTACTTCAACTTTATCAGGCCAAAGAATATTTAAAAAAGAAGTTCTTGAAATATTTGATGAAATACCATTTGGATATGGTGTAGAAGTAGGAATGACAATAGATATATTAAAACATAATTTTAAAATAAAAGAGGTTTTAGTAAATATGACTCACTCAGAAACAGGTAGAGATTTAAAAGGATTTATCCATAGAGGTAAACAATTCTATCACATTAAAAAAGTTGTAAGACAAAAGAAAAAAGAGTGGAGGTAGTTTTATGACACAATATATTTTTCATGCAATATTATTTGTGTTAGGTTTTTTAGGGACATATTTTATGATACCTCTGTTTAAGAGTATGTTAGTTAGTGGAAATGTAATTAGACCTAACTACAAAAATGAAATGATACCTGTTGGAATGGGTATAGTATTTTTACCTATGATGATAATAAACAGTATAATATTAGGCTATATGACTATGAATACTATATGGGTTGTAGGTAGTGCAAGCTATTTAAATATGAACACAGTATGGCTTTTATGTTTAGCATTATATATATTCTCTATGATATGTATGTTTTTTGCAGGTGCACTAGATGACTTAATTGGAAATAGAAGTGTAAGCGGACTAAAAGGTCATTTTAAGAGTTTATTTAAAGGTGAACTTACTACTGGTGGATTCAAAGCTTTATTTGGTGGATTTGTAGGATTAGTAGTTTCTGTATGCATTTCAAACGATATAATAGATATAATTGTAAATACATTAATTATAGCACTTTCTACAAACTTAATGAATCTATTTGATTTAAGACCAGGAAGAGCTATAAAAGCTTATTTAGTAATCATGATACCTATATATATAACATTAACAGGATATATAAAAGTATTACCACTTCTTATACTTCCAAATGTATTAGCATACTTTAATACTGATTTAAAGGCTAGAGGCATGATGGGAGATACAGGATCAAATGTATTAGGAATATCAATAGGTGTTTTAATGGCATTTGGATATGGAATAAAAGTTAGAGTTGCATGGTTAGTATTTTTAGTGCTTATGCATTTAATTACTGAAAAATTCTCTCTTACAAAAATTATAGAAAAAAATAAAGTGTTAAAATTCATAGATGATTTGGGAAGGTAATAATATGATTAGTAGAAAAGTGGGGATTGTCGAATATATAAAAAGTAGTGACGATGATTTACAAGATATAAGAGTAAATGTTGGTGGAGAAAGTCAAAGAGCATATAATTATCCTAAAATGACTGGAAAAGTAAATGAAGGAGACAAGGTTGTACTAAATACAACAGCTGTTGAGCTTAGCTTAGGTACAGGTGGATACCATTTTGTAATAAGCAATTTAAATAATATGGAGTCAGACTTAGATTCAGATGGACATATTATGAAACTTAGATATACACCGTATCAAATAGTCGTAGATAGTGTAGAAGATCATGAAAGTAAATATCATGACCTTATAAATGACTTTGAGAGTTTAGACAAGTTACCTGTTGTAGTAGGAACACTACATAGTATGCTTACACCTTTTGTAGCTTCTTATAAAAGAAATAACCCCGATAAAAAAATAGCATATATAATGACTGATGGTGCAGCCTTACCACTTTATTTAAGTATGAATGTTAAAAATTTAAAACAAAAAGGCTTAATTGATTCCACTATAACGATTGGAAATGCGTTTGGTGGGGATTATGAGTGTATAAACATATATACTGGTCTTATAACGGCAAAAGAAATTGCAAAGGCTGATGTGGTATTTGTAAGTATGGGACCTGGTATTGCAGGAACAGGTACTAAATATGGATTTACAGGAATAGAGCAAGGTCAAATACTAGATGCTGTAAAAAAATTAGGTGGAACACCTATAGCTATTCCTAGAATAAGTTTTGCAGATAAAAGAGATAGACATCAAGGGATATCACACCATAGTATAACTGTACTTGATAAAATTGTTAATGTAGATGTAGATATACCGATAACAATTTATGAAGATGAAAAGTTAAATAAAATTAAAGCACAAATAAAAGAGAGTAAATTAGATGAAAAACACAATGTTGTATTTGTAGAAAATAAAAAATGCAAAGAAGATTTAGAGTATTTTGGACTAAAAGTTAAAAGTATGGGAAGAAATTACGATGAAGATAGTGAGTTTTTCGACTCTGCAAGTAGTGCTGCGTATTATTTAATGGAGGTATGTCATGATTGAGAAAGAAAATACTGTAAGTAGTGATTTGATATATACAGGCAAGACTGTGAGCTTAAGAGTTGACACAGTTGAAGTGCCAAATAAGGGATATCAAAAAAGAGAAATAGTTGAGCATAATGGAGTTGTAGCGGTAATAGCTATAACAGAAGATAATAAAATTATTTTAATAAAACAGTATAGAAAATCAATTGAAGATGTAGTTATAGAAATTCCAGGTGGTAAATTGGAGTTAAATGAAAATCCAAGAGAATGTGCCATAAGGGAATTTAGAAAAAAGACAGGATATAATGCAGAAAGTTTTAAATTAATACACAAGTTTTATCCTTCAGTAGGTTTTTCAAATCAAATGATATTTATATATCTAGCTGAAAAACTTGAAAAATGTGAGGATAGACAAGAAGAACAACAAATAGAGATACAAGAAATAGACTTTGATGAAGTATATAAAATGGTTTTAAATAATGAAATTTTAGATGGAAAGACATCTCTAGGTATACTACTATCAAAAGATTTAATTAATTAAATATAAAAGGAATAACCTCCTCTCAGTTAACATAATATTTATATGTAAAGATAGAGGAGGTTTTTAAATTGAGGAAAAAAGATTTTTATAAGAGGAACAAAAGCTTAATAATTATAAGTATAATTTTTATTATATTTGTAGTAGTAGGATCATATTTAAATAAAATAGATAGTAGTAACTTAGATAATATATCGAATCAAATAAGAAAAATAAGTTCTTACTATGATGGAAATATTAATAAAAAAGATTTTATTTTTACAAATATAAAAGAGTACATAAGATATTTAGGTCTAATAGGCATATGTAGCTTATTTTTCTTTACATATCCAATAGCTATTATTGTATTTATATTAAAAGCAATATCTATAGGGTATACTATAAATACAAGTATTATACTTTTGGGATTTAGTAGTTTTAAGATGTGTATGATCGTATTTTTAAAAAATATTATTATCGTACCGATGTCTATAATTTTAATAGAACTATCGATAGGATATATTAAAAGTGTTTATAAACAGTTGAAAAAGAAAAGACAAGATAGTATAGTATCTTTAGGAAAAGAGTTTGTATTAAATTTATTAATTATTATGTGTGCCTCTATTATATTACAATCAATATTAAATATAATAAGTATCACCATAATACAATTCCTAGCAAGATAAAGGAGTTAAAAATGAAGGTTTTAAAAGAGTATTTAGATTATATAGAAAAAAATAAAAAATTATCAAAAAATACAGTAGCATCTTATAATAGAGATTTAAAAAAATATATAGATTATTTAAATAGTAGAGACATAGATATTTTAGATGTAGTTGAAAATGATATAATAAGTTATTTAATTGAACTCGAAAAAGATAATATATCTGTATCATCAATTTCTAGAATGATATCTTCTATAAAGTCATATCATGATTATTTATTTTTTTATGGACTAGCACCGAATGATCCATCAAAGAATATAAAAAAACCAAAAGTAAAAAGAGAAGAAGTAGAAATTCTTACTGAAGAAGAAGTAGATAAACTTCTAAAATTTGATGATTTATCAACACCAAAAAAAGTAAGAGATAAAGCTATATTTGAAATTTTATATGGAACAGGTATTAAAGTTTCGGAACTTATTGATATGAATTTAGAAGATATAGATTTAGATATTGATTATATATATTGTGGAAGTTCAAAAAACCAAAGGGTTATACCACTTTGTGAGACTACCAAATTTTATTTATTAAAATATATAAATGAGGCTAGAGAGCTGTTGACTTACCCAGAGGAAAAAGCATTATTTGTAAATGCACAAGGTCAAAGATTTACAAGACAAGGACTTTGGAAGTTGATAAAAAAATATGCTAAAGAAGCAGATATAAATAAAAATATAAACCCTACAACACTTAGACATTCTTTTGCAATACATCTATTAAATGGTGGTGCTAATGTAGCTGTTGTAAGTAAGATATTAGGAAATTCCAATTTATCAAGCTTACAACTATATTTAAAATATATAGATAAAAATCTAAGAAAAGAAATAAAAGCAAAACACCCGAGAGAAAATGACATAAATTTCAAGTAGAAAAACCTCTATAAAACATAGGGGTTTTATTTTTTATAAAATTTTTTACAATTATAATTTGTGTTTATAATATGTTAAATTTGGAAATACTATAAAAAATATTTGTCTAACTATTTTGTAATAAGTATTTTATTGTTGAAATATTACGAGCTAAGTTTTATAATAAAGAAGATACAAATTATCAAGGAGAGAAAATATGAAATTAAGTAAAAAGAGAGTTATCATATTGGTATCTTCCGTTGTTTTATTAATACTTATAGGAGCTCTATTTGTAGTTTATGAAGGCGGACCTTATGATAAAAATAACGGAAAAGATATAGTAGTTGATATTCCTATGGGATCCACAGTTAGTAGTGTAGCAGATATTCTTAAAGAAAATAACCTGATAAAAAATGAATTTATATTTAAATTAAACTTTAAAATAAAAAATAATGCTTCTCATATGAAGTCAGGTAAATATTTATTAAGTCAAAAATTATCTAATTCTGATATTATAGAAAAACTAGTTTCAGGTAAAATACATCAAGATGGTATAAAAGTAACTATACCAGAAGGATCTACATCAAATGAAATAATAGCATTGTTAGTAAAAAATGAATTAGGTCAAAAAGAAGACTTTGAAAAATTAGTATCAAATCCAAAAGAATTTTATAGTGATTTTGGATTTTTAAATCAAGATGATATAAAAAGTTTAGAAGGATTTTTATATCCAAGTACGTATTATTTTGATAAAGATGCAAAACCTAAAGATATAATAAAAGAAATGCTTAGTCTATTTGATAGAAGCTACACTGATAAATTAAGGGCAAAACAAAAAGAAAGAAAAATGACTCTTCAAGAAGTAGTAAATTTAGCATCTATAGTAGAAAAGGAAGCTGTAATTGATGAAGATAGACCTATCATAGCGAGCGTATTTTATAATAGATTAGACGAAGGAATGCCTCTTCAATCAGATGCAACACTTCAATATATTTTTGAAACAAGAAAGAAAAGCATAACATATAAAGATTTAAAAATAGATTCTCCATATAATACTTATACTGAAAGAGGATTACCACCGACACCTATTGCAAATCCGAGTATAAAATCAATAGAAGCTGTGCTTGAGCCATCTAATACTGATTACTTATACTTTGTAGCTACAATAGATGGAGGCAATGTTTATAGTAAAACATATGAAGATCACAAAAAGAATGTAGCTAAATACAGAAAAGATAGAGATGAAAGAAATAAAGCATTAGAAGAAGCATCTAAAGAAAATGAAAAATAATAAAAGTTTTGTATGGATTATATCTTAATTTGGGTATAATCCATATTAATGTTTAATAGAAATCGAGGAGTGAAAATTTTGAGTAATATAGTAAATAATGTTGTTGAAGATTATATAAGACACACTTTAAAAGATACAGAAGGTCTTTTAAAAGAATTAGAAATATATGCAGAGGAAAATAGTGTACCAATAGTACATAAAGAAGTATCTGATTTATTAAAGGTACTTTTAAAAATGCAAAAACCGAAGCGAATTTTAGAGGTAGGATGCGCAATAGGATATTCTTCTATATTATTTGCCACAACATGTGGAGAGGATTCTGATATCACAACTTGTGAGAGAAATCCAGTTATGATTGAAAAAGCTAAAGAAAATATAAAAAGAGCTGGATTTGAAAATAATATAACAATACTTGAAGGTGATGCAGTTGAACAACTTAAAAATGTAGAAGGTGAATTTGATATGATCTTCTTAGATGCTGCTAAAGGCCAATATAAATTATTCTATGACTTAGTTATAGATAAACTAAAAGTAGGTGGAGTATTAATATCAGATAATATTTTATACAAAGGTATGATAGCTAGCGATGATTTAGTAGTTAGAAGAAAGAAAACTATTGTAAAAAGAATGAGAGATTACCTAGACTATATATGTAATTGTGATTATCTAACTACTTCACTTTTACCAATGGGAGACGGAGTTGCTATAAGTTATAAAGATAGTAAAAGAGGAGAGAATAAAGATGCATAAAATAGAACTTACTTGTTATGCAGGAAGTTTAGACTGTTTAAAAGCTGCACTTGAAAGTGGTGCAGATAGTGTATATGTAGGAGGAGAATCTTTCGGAAGAGATACTCTATCAGATGATTTTTCAAGAGAAGATTTAATAGAAGGTATTAAATTTGCTCATGAAAATAATAAAAAAGTATATGTAACAATTAATTTACTTCCACATAATAAAGATTTTAAAGAATTTAAAGAGTACTTAATGACTTTAAATGAGTTAAAAGTAGATGCTGTTATAGTTTCTGAACCAGGAACTTTAGTAACAGTGAAAGAAATTTTACCAGAAATGAAAATACATCTAAGCAATGTATCGAATGTATATAATTATGAAACAGCTAACTTCTGGCACAAACAAGGTGTAGATAGAGTTGTAATCTCAAGAGAATTATCAATAAAAGAGATGGAAACAATGAGATTAAATACACCTGAGAGCTTAGAATTAGAGGCATATGTTCATGGACCAGTGATAATGTCTTATTCTGGTAGAAAATTAATTACAAGCTATTTAGAAAGCAAAGGAAAAGATAATTATTCTTCTAAGAAAAAATATAATCTAACTGAAGAAAAGAGAAAAGGTCAATATTCTCCTGTTTATGAAGATGAGGCAGGAACTATATTCTTTGCAAGTAGAGACTTATGTATGATAGAATATCTAGATAAATTTATAAAAGCAGGAGTAAGTACTCTAACTATAGAGGCAAGACTTAACGATGAAAATTATGTAAGAGAAGTTGTGCCAGTTTATAGAAAAGCAATAGATGATTTTTATAAAAATAATTTTGAATACAATTGTACTCAAGGAATGTTAGAAAAATTAAAAAATGCTACTTACAGAAAGCATACTACAGGATTTTATTTAGATGAAACAATAGATTATGATTAAATATATACAAGTGAGTTTTAAATAAAGCTTACAAATTATAAAAACATAAAAATCAAAGTATAGGCCCCTTAATTATTGTCAAAAATGACAAATGATTAAGGGGTGATTTTATGTCTAGAAAAATAGATAATAAAGATAAGATACTATTGAAACGAATTAAAAAAGGATTTTTTATATTTATAGCAATAGTTTTAGGACTAATTATTAGATTATCATACTTGAGTATTTACAAATGCGAGTCTTACAGCAGTAAAATAGAAACACAGAGTACCCAAAAGGTAAATTTAAATTCTGGAAGGGGTATTATTTATGACAGGAATAATAAGCCTCTAACAGATACAGATAAAACACAGGTAATAATAATGCCTAAAAATGTTATCACAGATAATTATAAAAATATAAATATAGTAAAAAAAGCCACAGGGTTAAATGAGAGCGATATATTTAAAGCTGTGCAAGATCAAATTGATTCAGAATTGATAGAAATAAAAGTTAAAAAATTAAATAAGAGCCAAATAAATAAATTAGAAAAGATAAATATAATTGTAGAACAAGAAACTAACCGATATAAAGATAAAAATTTATTATCACATACAATTGGATATATAAATAAAACTGATAAAAATGGAGTAAGTGGTATAGAAAAAGATATGAACTCAGAACTTAAAAATTCCAATGAAAAATATATATCAGTTTTTAAAGCAGGTGATTTAGGATTAAAGAGCGGACTTAAATTAGTTGAAGGAAGTGTTTCTAAAGTTTCTAATAATGATAAAAATTTAAAGCTAACAATAGATTCAACTATACAGAAAAAACTAGAAAAAATAGTAGATAAAGAAGAAAATCCTACAGCAGTAGTTATTTCGAATGTGAAAACAGGTGAAATACTTGCTATGTCATCTAGACCAAATTTTAACCAAAACAAAATAGAAGATTCAATTGATAAAAATGATGGTCAACTACAAAATCGTGTAATATCAGCAACTTATCCACCAGGCTCTGTATTTAAAATAGCGGTATTATTTGCAGCATTAGAAAATAAAGTCATAACAAATAGTACATACTACTATAATTGTACAGGAAGTGAACAAATAAATAGTAAGGAAAAATTAAATTGCAATAATCTATCTGGTCATGGAGTACAAACACTAGCTGAAGTATTTGCAAATTCTTGCAATACAGCTTTTTATGATATAGCCAAAAAAGTTGGAAAGGATGAAATTTATAAAGCTATAAAAACACTTTATTTAGATAAAAAAATAGATATTGGATTAGATGAAGAAGTAAATTCTAATATACCAGATGAAATATCTTTAAGTAATTTATCTATAGGACAAGGTTCATTAGGTTTTACTCCTTTACAAATAAATCAAATGACACAAATTATCGCAAATAATGGGCTTTATAAGCCTTTATATATATACGATAGTGTAGTTGATAGTTCTATGAAAGAAATAAAAAAACTATCTGTATCTAAAAATGAAGAATTAATATCACCCTATACATCAACTCAAATTAAACAGCTTATGATAGGTGTTGCACAAACTGGAACAGCTAAGTCATTGAGTGATTTAGAAGGTGGATGTGGTGTTAAAACTGGAACAGCACAAAGTAGTGTAAATAACACTAAGATATCACATGGATGGATAACAGGTTTTTATCCAAAAGAAAATCCTAAATATACAATAACTGTATTAGTTGAAGGTACAGAAAAAAATAGTAAATCTGCAATACCTATTTTTAAAGATATATGTAATAGTATAAAACAATAAAATATATAAATGATGGTTTAATAGAATATGTCAATGTTATAAAAAATTTACTTTATAAAATAAATTTTTTACATCGAAAACGGAAACTTCTAAACTCTTAAATCATATAATTTAAAGTGACAGTTGATTAAGGGGGTGGCA
>CAMEPL010000018.1 GCA_945931665.1 uncultured Clostridium sp.
CGAGATCTACACTCTTTCCCTACACGACGCTCTTCCGATCTGGTTTCCACTTTTAAAACCTTCTACAACATTTTTCATTAAATTATCTTCAGCTTCTAATTCATTTTTATCCTTTGAAAATAATTTAAAATTAAGTTCAAATTCTGTATCACTATCTATGAAATCGATATCATATTTCTTTTTATCTTCACTAGTTCCGTATTTATAACTTCTTTTTATTCCTGTTCTAGTGCTTAACTTAAATTCATTTCCATATGCATCTGCTATATATATTTTACTTTCTCTATCCTTATCTGATTCATCTTCTTTTCCTAGATATTTATTTACATCATCTTTTAAATTTAAGTCTACAAGATAATTTTTGACTGCTCCAGCTATACTACTTCCAAGGATTATTGGTTTTTGCGTATTTTTATCTATTAATAAATCTAATTCATCTTTTCCATTGCCTATTTTTAAAGGAGTTAAATTCACAAGGTTTATCTTATATTCTTTTACAAATTCAATACCTTTCATTATTTTTTACCTCCTTTTTCTCTTATCTTGTATTCCATTATCATTTTGCTTAATTTAAGTTTCATTTCATAATCACTTGATTTATGATAATCTACTCCTTTTACTTCTGGATATTTTATATCGTCTAATTCAGTTTCTGTTATTTCTTTTAAAGTTTTATCTGAAATTATTTCATTTAAGTAATCTTTAATACAAAAATCAAATAGATTGTATTGACTTCTATTTTCATATATATATTTTGTCTTAGTTTTTAGGCCATCTTTAAATGTTTTTATCTTTTCTTTAGATGCTTTTTCTCCATCTTTTTGTAGGATGTCTAAGGCTTCTTTCATTATAGTTATAAATCTTCCTTTTTGAGAATTAGGGAAGCCTTTAAGTTTGATTTTTCTTCTTTTGCTTTCTTTAGCATATCCGTCTAAAGATTCTACTATTATATTTGTTAGATATTCATTTTCTCTTTCTTTTGCTATATCACTTAGTATATTTTGCATTAAACCTTTAGATTCATCGCATAAATCTACTCTTTTTCTCTCAATTTCTTTAGCTTCATAAATAGAACACTTGTCTACATCGAATTTTGGATTTATAAGTATCCTTCCATAGCCTTCATTTTTTCTGCTACCTATTCCTTCAATTTCAAATTGCTCAACTTTATTTTTGTCTAATTTACCCTCATATCCATATGTAATTACACTTCCTGCTTTTATCGCAGTTTCACTACTTACCTTGCACTTCCACATAGCATTATAACCTTTTACATCTTTGCTTATGATTGAAGCTTTATATAAATCTTCATTTTCTTTTTTTCTTATGATTTTTATTCCAAGTTTCTTTTCCAACAATTCATCTGATATACTTGGCTGCAAATTGCCCAATTCGTCTTTTATAATTGTATCTGACATAAAAAATATATTTAATTTTTTATTGTTGTTATCTAAGCCTATATTATATTTTGCTTTTATTTCTTTATAATCAAATATTCCTTCTACCTTTACCTTACATCTTCCATATCCACTTGATTTTGAACCTCCAATGTATAAAACTTGATTATCTATACAATCTTTTACTTCATCTGCTAAGTCATCATCACATTGAATAATTGTGTAGAATTCTTGATTTTTATCTATTGCTTCATATCTAAATATATTTTCTTTATCTATTTGTTTACAATTATGTAAATTCTCAATTTTCTTTATTGATATTAAGTTTAATTTGTTATTTTTTATTATCGAAAACTCAGATTTATTTACTCTCTGATATCCTTCGCCTACAGGATCTTTAAATTCATTTACAATTTCTATAGGTTCTTTATCCCTTGAAAATTTCTTTATATTATCTTTAGTTGCATAAAAACAAAGCGGAGTTGGTATAGAGTAATTTCCATCTACCTTTGGATAAGCATCGAAAAATCTAATGCTATTTGACAAAAGTTTTTTTCTATATTCTTTATTTAAAGATATATCTTCTTGTATATTATTTTTCTTTATATATGCGTTTATATATGTTCCCCTTATTGTTGAACCACTTATATACGATAAATCAGTCTTTATAGGTCCTTTTGTTTTTATATCGACTAATACAAATTTACTCATTATCCCACCGCCTTTTGAACTAATTTCTCAATGTCTTTTTCGCTTAAATCACCGTTTTGAGTCATAAGTGTACACTCTACATTACCTTTTCCCCTACTTCTCAAAGTTCCTAGATGTCTAGTTGTTTTTACTGCACAAAGAAGTAACCCCAACTCATCTTCGGTTAATTTCCTTTCACAATATATATTTGAAGTAAAAATTATATCTCTATTTAAAACTCTCATACTTCTAAGACTTCCTTTTTGTGCAGTTCCAGTATGTCTATCTATTTTAGTGGCATATCTTATATCTGTAAGCGAATTTATGACTTCTTCTTTAGTTATTATATTTTTGTCAACTAAATATTTTAAATTTTCTCTTAAATCTTCTTCCAATGACGCATTCTCAAACTTTAATATACCTTGTGTCTGATCATCTCTATAAGACTCCTTATTTTTATCTGAATAATCGAATTTTTTACCGAATAAAATTCTAGCTATTTCTTTATTAGATTTTGATTTTTCTTCGTTAAATATCTTTTGATTTTCAATTATCAAGTCTGCAGATTCTCTTATATTCCCTTTTATTGATTTTCCTTTATAATAAGGAATTTTGTACTCATCATAAAGTTCATCTATATCTGATATAGATACTATTGACTCTCCACCAGAAAAAATAGTATCTGACAAAAGCTTTATTTTTAATATATATTTTTCCATAAAAATTACCCCTCTAATAATCTAAATTTATAAACATATCTTGTAATTCAATTATGTCAAAGTATAAGCAAGTTTTCTTTCCGTTTATTTCATAAAATCCATGATTTACTTTTCCCCTAGGTAGATTAAATCCAGTATTAAATTCTTCACCTATCATATTTTTGTTCATAAATAATCTTGTTTGTTTCTCGCCTTGAGGGAATATATCTCTCAGCTTTCTAACTTTTCCTTTGCTATCTTTTGTCATTTCTTCTATTCTGTTAAATTCAGCTTTGAAATTTTCATATGTGTTGAATGTATCTTTTTTAGTTATTATTCTTTCATATTTTTTATCTTGAATTTCTTCTTGTTTAACTTCTGTTATGTTTATATAAAAAGGTTTTATATTCAATTCTATTTCTTTATTTATATGAGCACGATTTCTTATTTCATTTAGTGAAGTCGAAATCTCTCCTTGGCATATATGGAAATCAACTAAAGATGCGTCATTTGAATCAACTATTTTTGCCTTGCCGTTTTTACATAGATTTTCTGCTATTTCATATCCTTTGTCGAATGGATATGATGATTTAAGCATACAAATTCCTGCACATGCGTTTAGTTGTTCACCTTCTACACTATATTCATTTAGTTTTGAAATAAATAAGTTTACACATTCAAGCGCAATTTTTGCATTACAAATAAAGCACACATCATCCCCTGCTAGTATTATTGGTCTTACTGGCATAATATTATCTTTTAATTTCAAATCTTCTGCTATTTTATTATAATTTTGATCTATAACTTCTAACATATGACGAAAAGCATCTTCATAGTAATCTTTTATATTTTTACTGAAATTTTTCAACTTTTGTATATAGTTATTATTACTTTCAACTTTATTATCACTACCTTTTTCTTTTTTTCTAGCTTCTTCTTTCATATGCTGAATTTTTTGTCCCATTTTATTTCCATCTAGTGAAACTATTGCAATATAGCTATTATCTCCCTTTTGAGTTATTAAATCTTCAAGTTCTTTTGTAAATTTATATCCTTTATCACTATAATCGCCTATTATTTTACTTATACTATTTTTTTTATCTAAGTCTTTCAATTTATCATCTTTTGACCATTCTCTTTTTACATAAGATTCCCTAGATAAAAAGACATCATCATATCTCTTATACGCTGGTAGACCTGTAGTTACACATTCTTGTTCTATTCCATATGATTTTCTTCTAAATACAGATTTTCTAGCAGATTTTTTATCATTTAACTTTTTATAGATTTCATCTATTGCATCTATTATTGAGTCATTTTCGTAGTCGAATTTCTGATAAGCCATAAAAAACTCTGCCCCAGGAAATTTTTCTAAAACTTCTGTAGTAGTTATTTTTATAAATTCTTTTGCATCATCTTCTTTGTCCACTATAAATAAACTATTACCTCCGCCTGCATTTACTACATTCTCATCTATATCTTTTTTTCCTAGAACCTCTGCAAGCTTTTTTTTAGGCAAATCTTCTGTTATATACTCTATAATAGTTGATGCACCTATGTTTTCTTTTAGCTTATTCGTCTTAAAAATATATCCTTGTTTCTTTGATACTTCTGATATTACTAGAAACTTGTCCATATATCCCCCACCTTTCTTATTTTTTGCAATATAAAAGAAATTTCTACCTAATTATGGCATTTTCCTTCTTTAATCTTAATTTTATACCATTTTCTCCAATTTATCTGTTCAAAAAGCATGCCCTTTTGTATTTTTTGCGAATTTTTTATATATTTGTTATTTTTTATAAAATTGTCTGCTAAAATATAAGAAAACATACTTTTACGAGGTGAGAAAATGAGTAAATTATTTGTAACTGTTTTAGGAACAGGAAATTATTCTGATTGTATTTATTATAAAGATGATTATTCTTTAAGAACTCCATTTATACAAGAAGCCCTAATCAATTTATTATATCAATCTAAAGATTCAAAAGATAAACTTCAAGATTTCGACATGAAAATTCTACTTACAGAAAAAGCACTTCAAAAAAATTACTATGGACCTAATAAATTAGAGTCAATCTTAAAAAAATATAATATAACTCCTGAACTAGTAATGATACCCGAAGGAAAGACATCAGATGAATTATGGGATATTTTTGAGAAAGTCAGCGAAACAATAGATGAAGCTGCTAAGAAATTAGAATCTCCTTCAGATACACTAAATGTAAATATCGATATCACACATTCTTTAAGAAACATTCCAATGCAAATTGTTGTTGCAATGAATTATTTAACTCTTTTTAATAATATAAACTTAGAAGGTATCTATTATGGGGCTTTTGAATTAGGAGAAACTAAAATCGATGATAAATTATTTGAGAATAAAGGTATATTAAATAAACTATACAATTTAGACAATATAGATAACAATATACTAGATAAATTAAAATCTGCTAATTCGCGTGATGATTTGGATATAGATACTAAAAATGCTATATTAAATAATTCTAGGGATTATAAAGGTTGTACAATTAAACATGCGCCAATTTGTAATTTAGATACTTATTACGATTTGTTAAAATGGACAAATGCTATAAATTCATTTATTAAGTGTGGCAATACAAGTGAAATCCAACAGCTTTCTAGAAAAGAAAGAGCTCAAGCTTTTACATCTAATAAACAAAATAGTAAAAATATAGCATTATTAGATAATGTTATCAACTATCTAGATAATTTTACAAACTGTATAAATACATGTAGAGGAATGAATGGAGAAAAAGCAGAAGATAGTATCAATTCAATAAAAGTTGCTGCTGATAAACTATATGATCAACTAAAAAAATTAGATGAAAACATTAGCATAAAACCACTAAAAAAATTATTTAAATTAGTTTCAAAAAAAATAGAGCCTTTTGTAGATAAAAATAATTTAGAAATAGGCTTAGCAACTATAAACTGGTGCATAGAGTACAATCTATTCCAACAAGGTTATACCGCTTTAGAAGAAACTATAAAAACATTGCTTTGTATAAAATTAAATTTAGATCCTAAAGACCATCCAGAAAATATATATGAAAACAGAGAAGATATAGTAAATGAAATTTTAACAGAAGCAGCAATAAAATTACAAGGTAATAAAGAAGATAAAAATACTGATATACAAAATAATAATACTAAAGAAACATCTGACCATAACATTGATAATTCCAATAATGTAGAAAAATTTATTGAAGAGTGTTCATATCAATTAGCTTATACTAAAGAATTTTGTAAATTAAGCCAAGCTGTAAAAGCTTTTAGAAATGATATTAACCATTTTGGTTTCAACAGAGATGGAGCTAAAAATTATAAAGCTATTAAAGATAATCTAAAATTACATTATTCTCAGCTTTTAAAATTTATAGATGGAGAGTTTCCTTGGTATGTTCCAGAAGAAAATACTCAAGACGAATTTGCCATAGATAGTTCAAATATCTAAATAAGGAGGTTTTTAAAATTAGCTATATATACATAACAAGTAAAGATTTAAGCTGCTCTTTTTCTGACAATCAAATTATAGTAAAAAAAGATAATATAGTTATAGATGCAGAACCTATAGAAACTATCGAAGGTATTGTTTTAAAAGAATCTAGTTTGATATCATCAAAGACAATTTCTCAATTATTAAAGAGAAATATTCCTATAACTTATATCAATAACTCTGGAAAATATTTAGGTAGTTTTATAAATAATAAGGTTGATATCGATAAGCAAGTTAATCAATTTAAGTGTAAAGAGAATAGTTTATTTTGTTTAGAGTTTGCAAAAAAGATAATTACTAGCAAAATAAAAAATGAAATTGTTATTTTGAGAAGGTATGACAAATTTAAACAAGATAAAATAAAGGATATCATTTCTAGTTTAAATAAATATATATCAGAAATCCAAAATGCCTCTACTATAAATGAAATTCTTGGATTTGAAGGTACTTCTGCTAAACTTTATTTTTCTGGTCTATCAAATTTGGTTAGTGATGACTTTAAATTTGATAAAAGAAGCAAAAGACCTCCGAAAGATCCATTTAATGCATTAATGAGTTATGGATATTCTCTACTTTACAATGAAATAGTAATTTCCCTTACGCAAGTTGGGTTAAACACTCATGCTGGATTTATTCATCAAAATAAACAGGGGCATGCTGCTTTAGCTAGTGATTTAATGGAACAATGGCGCAGTCCTATTATTGATTCTTTAATTATGAAATTAATCAATAATAACCTAATATCTATATCAGACTTTACACTTAATGAAGATACTGGTGGATATTATTTATCTAGAAAAGCTAATAATTACTTTATAAAGTATTATGAAGAAAAACTCCGTTCTAAAAATAATTATTTCAAACACGCAAAACATCCTCTGACTTTTAGACAATCAATTTTTTTTAATATTTATGAATTAGTAAAGTGTTTAGAAAGTGAAAATTTAGATAGTTTTGAAACTTTAACTTTGAGGTAGATTAATATGATAAAAATAAATAAAAATCAAAATGCTATAAAAAATACAACTATTTTTTCTCAAAAAGCATTAGTTCTTGTCATATATGATATTTCTAATGATAAAAAAAGGAGAGAACTAGTAAAATATTTACAATCTTATGGAGGCAGGGTCCAAAAATCTGCCTTTGAATGTATAATGACCAAAAAACTATATAAAAATCTAATAAAGGATATAAAGAAATACATGGACCCTAAAACAGATTCCATTAGAGTATATAAATTAAATCGAGATAACCAAATTTTAAACTTTGGAGTTAATAAATTAACCGATTTAAATGAAATAAAAATCTTATAGACTTTTATATTGTGTTAGTATAAAATTAAATAAAAGGCATTAAGTATCTTATCTAACATTATGGTATTCTAACCTTTAAATTTAAAGCCATATTAATATTTTAGCTTATTTTTTAATCCAACCGCCACGCACCTGTAATTGCAACGGTTTGAGGTACTTTTAACCGCATATAACTTTTATTATATGTAAGAAAAAAGTTGTACCCCGCAACAGGGGTCTGAAAGCTAGTAATTGCAATGGCTAAAAATTTAGGGGTTAGATAAGGTACCTTCCCTTAGGGGAATTGAAACTATGATCGCCAAATATTTTGTACAATTCTTTAACGTTTTCCAGTTAGATAAGGTACCTTCCCTTAGGGGAATTGAAACACTACCATCTATATATTAAAAACTTATACCCCATAAGTTATATAAATATTTTTACAAAAAATAAAAACAACAGTACATATAATTTTACATACTGTTGTTTACAAATAATTTACTTTTTTATTATTTTCCCTCTTTTATATTTAAATTATTAAAACTTTTCATAAATAAACTGACTAAAAAATCTTATTATTTTATTTCCCTCTTTAAAAACAGCTAAATTAAAATATTCTACTAATTGTTCATGTATCCATATTATCCCCCCCTTTAAACAGCTTATTATAATTTCTATTTAGATTAATATTTAATATACCTATATTATAAATATCTATTTCAAATTAATTAACTCAAAAAGTGTGCGTTTTAAAACTACAAAAAACACCACAAGTTTTAACTCGTGGTGTTTTGCCTAACATATATCATAATAATAATCTATTAACTTATTAGCTCGGCTTGGATGAGCTAGTTTTCTAAGTGCTCTATTTTCAATTTGTCTTGCTCTTTCTCTAGTTACATTAAACGCCTTGCCGACTTCTTCTAGTGTTTTCTTTTCTCCATCTTTTAGACCATATCTAAATGATAAAATTCCTTTTTCTCTATCGCTTAATGTTTCTAATACTTCTTCTATCTGTTGTCCAAGCATTGAAGTTGTGACAATTTCCTCTGGTGATAATGTGTTTTTATCTGCTATTATTTCTTCTAATTCTGTGTCGTCTTCTTGTCCTATCGTTGAGTCTATGGACTGTGTTTTTTGAGCTATATTCATAACTTGTATTACTTTTTGTAGGGGCATATCCATCTCTTTTGAGATTTCCTCTGGTTTTGGTTCACGTCCTAATTTTTTTGAAAGTGCTGATGAGACACTTGATATTTTATTAATTTTCTCTATCATATGAACTGGAATTCTAATAGTTCTAGCTTGATCTGCTATTGCTCTTGTAATCCCCTGTCTAATCCACCATGTTGCATAGGTACTAAACTTAAATCCTTTTGTATAGTCAAATTTTTCTGCAGCTCTTATAAGACCTAATGTTCCCTCCTGAATTAAATCTAATATGTGCATTTCTTTTCTGGCATATTTTCTCGCTATACTTACAACTAATCTAAGATTTGACTCTATTAATATTTGTTTAGCTTGTTCATCCCCCTCAGAAACTCTTTTTGCTATTTCTAATTCTTCTTGTCTACTAAGCAACGGTATTTTACCTATTTCTTTTAAGTACATTTTCATGGAATCATCTAGATTTGCAAATTGATTTGAATAAGTCTCTTGTGAAACATCCGATTCCTCCTCAATATCTATCGTTATTGGATTTTTATCTAGTATCATATATATTACCCCCTTACTAATAATTTACCTATTTATGCAATTTAGAAAATAGTATTCTCTTATTAAAATTTAACTTCAATTTTTAAAATATTTTTGATGTGATTGATTTTAATTTTTGTTCGTATTCTTATAATATTCTACATTTTATTTAAAATTCCTTCTAAATAGTTTATTTCTTGCAACTTATATTACGCTTATTGCCCCCATACCCATAGTAGATTTTAGCCCTATACCACTATATTCCCCGAATTTTAGTAGTTTTGATATAGTATTTTTAAAATCTTGATTTCCTTTTACTCTAAAATTTATACTCCCCATAAATCCCGGTAAATAGTTGCCTTTTACTCCGAATGTTTCTGTCTTTAAATTATATCCAACAATCTCTACATTTTGTATTATCTCTTCTAATAAGTCATTTTTATTGTAGGTAATCTCCACAAAATCTTCTCCAAATTGTTCATATTTATTTATCAAGCTATTGAATATATGTCTTACACTTGGAAATATTTCATATCCTCCTGAAGTCTTTTTAAAACTTGTAGGTGTTTTAAAATAAACTATTGTATCTCTTTTGCCTTCATTTTGTGAAATAACACCTTTTATAAGTTCAATTTTCTCTATATTTAATTTAGTCTTTCTATAAATTAAATCCAAACTTCTTCTATTTGATACTAAAATTTTATCTATTATTTTTTCTTTTGCTTCTTCTGTAAGTGTATTTATTATCCAATAGTATTTTCCATCTTTTATTTCAAAATACTGGCTATAAGGTTTTAAAGACTGTCTATGAAGTATTTCTCCATAGTCCCTATCTAAAAAAGTCATCATTATCCCCTGCAGAACAGACCCTATATTATAATCTATGTTTTGTTTTTTATCTAAAGTAAATTCGATTGTTAATTTGTGTATCATAACTCCTCCTTACTGTGAATAATATATATTTTATAACACATTCCATAATATGTAAAATAATTAAACTGAGTTTGACTTTACAAATCCTTTGGTACTATAATTTTCTTAATCATGTATAAAATAAAGGAGGTGTATACCTTGAAAAACTTTAATTTTGATGAAGAAACAATATATAAAAATAGATGGATTATTCAATTTGTGTTAATTGTTGTTCCGTTTATGGGCTCTCTTGATGCAAGCATTGTAAATGTAGTTTTACCATCTATTAAAAAAGATCTCGGCATAAACTTATCTCTTTCAAGCTTAATCGTCTCATCATATATAGTAACTGTCGCTACTACAATTATAATTTTTGGAAAGCTTGGTGATTTAAAAGGAAAGGGTCGAGTTTTTTTATATGGAATAATTGTATTTATATTAGGCTCCTTTTTATGTAGTATTTCTCCAAATATAATAATATTGATAATATCTAGAATTGTACAGGGATTTGGTGCATCGATTGTTATGGCAAACAACCAAGGTCTTACTGCTATAGTATTTCCACCTAATGAAAGGGGAAGGGCTCTTGGAATGTCTGGTTCTGCTGTGGCCTTGGGCTCTATATTAGGTCCAGCACTCGGTGGTTTTATTACAACCTATTTAACTTGGCATTTTATATTTTTAATAAATATCCCTATTGGAATAATAGCATTTATAGTTGGATATAGAACTTTGCCAGCTAGAACTTCTACATCTGATGTAAAATTAGATAAATCTGGAGCTTCTATATTTTTTGTATGTATATTTATTCTTTTTTCATCACTTTTATTAAGTCAGGATTTGGGATTTAGCAATCTATATGTAGCTGTGGGCTTTTTAATTGGTTTTGTGTTATTATTTATATTTATAAGATTTGAAAATAAATTAGAAGAACCTATGTTAAATACTAGTCTTTTTAAAATTAAATCACTTTCATTTAATTTAGTCTGCGCGTTTATTTATTATTTTATTTCAAGCTCAATAAACTTGATTATACCTTTTTATTTGACAGATATCTTAAATTATTCACAAGCAGAAATATCCTCAATTATTTTAGTAAATCCACTTGTGATGTTTTTTATAGCTCCACTAAGTGGTTATTTATCTGATAAAATTGGTCCTAAAAAAGTCACTCTTACTGGCATTGTTATTATAATATGCTCAATGTTTTTAATGATACAATTTGACGAAAATACAGCTAAAATATTTTTAATAATTTCACTATTTATTTTCGGTTTTGCAAGTGGTACGTTTAACTCCCCTAACACAACTCTTGTTATGAGTACAGTTCCTACAGAACACCTTGGAATAACTGGAAGTATAAATTCACTTATAAGAAATTTGGGAATGGCAGCAGGCACATCAATTTCAACATCAATACTTTATCATCAAATGAGCAAATTAGCAGGTTACAAAGTTGAAGACATTGTCACAGATAGTTTTGTATATAGTATGAAAAGTGTATTTATTGTTTTACTTATTTTTTCTTTAATTGCATTTATAATATCTAATATTGATAGAAAAATAAACCATTATTAAGTATGCATAAAATGGGAGCTAATTAATAGCTCCTTTTTATATAATCTAGTCTAATTTATCTACAATATCTAACAACTCATATATTTCGCTGTATTCGCACATAATTCCTTCTTTTAACATCTGTCTAAATTCGTCAGTGTCTACAAATTTAGCTCTAGAAACTTCATCTTTTTGAAGAGTTATATTCTTAAGTTCTATATCTTTTCTTATAAAATATATATCCCAAATCATGCCTAGTCTATTTTTTAAATATGATTTAACTAATTTGCACTCATCTTCACTTGCATTTATTCCAAGCTCTTCTCTTAACTCTCTTATACAACCTTGTCTAGTTGTTTCGCCAGATACTACTCTTCCTGTTGTAAGCGCCCACATACTTGGCAGTATTTCACATTTATCTGACCTTTTTTGAATCAAAATTTGTTTTTTTGAATTTATAACCCATACTTCCGTCGCTAGGTGATATTCATCTTTGCTCCACTTTTCATATTTGCCTTTTTTTCGTCCTGTAAAGTTCCCATCTTTGTCATATATATCCCAATATTCCATAATAGCACTCCCTTATTTAATATAATAAAATCATCAAGGTGTTTTTACATCATAAAGGACTATTCAAAATGAACAGTCCTTTGTCTTTATGCTTCTTCTACAAATTCAATAACGCCTTCAGCAAGTCTTGATATTCTTGCAAGAGAATATACGTCGAATCCTCTATCTTCAAGTTTTTTACGTCCAGGTTGGAATGATTTTTCTATAACTATTCCTATTCCCTCGATAGTAGCTCCAGCTTCTTCTATTAATCTAACTCCACCTTGTGCAGCTTCTCCATTAGCTAAGAAATCGTCAATTAATAATATTTTATCATCTTTATCTATGTACTTTTTAGATAAAGTAAGTTCATAACTAGTCCCCTTAGTAAATGATGTTACTTTTGTTTGATAAACTTTTCCGTTTAATATTTTAGATTGTTGTTTTTTAAGTATTACCATTGGCACACCTAGTTTTATAGCCGCCATAACAGCTGGAGCTATTCCTGAACTTTCTATAGTAAATACTTTTGTTATTCCTCTATCTTTAAAATAATTTGCAAAATCTTCTCCTATTTTTTGCATAAGAACTGGATCTACTTGATGATTTAAAAAACCATCAACTTTAAGTACAGTTTCATTTACAGCAGTCCCCTCATTAAGTATTTTCTCTTGTAATTCTTTCAAGTCTGTCACCTCATCTATTTTTAAAACTATTTAGCTAATTATATCATAATATATTTTACATGTATACAAAACAAACTACAGAAAACAAGTTTTTTCCACTTTTTTCGCATAAATGATGCCTTTATAATATATTAATAAACAATATTTTTTTATCGTTAAACAATAAAGCACAATTGACTACTTTTTCTTTCTCTGTTATTATTAGTTTAGAACAAAGTTAGATATAAATTTGGAGGTTGTTATGAAACAAAATGAATTAGCCAAATCATTAAAATTATTTATAGGATTAACTTGTATAATTCTTGCAATTTGTGGATTTGTAATTGTTCCAAAACTTGGACGTGATATATGCTTATCTACACCTAAATTTGCTTCTTTATACTATCCATTTATAATATTTATATGGATTACAATTATTCCTTTTTACGGTGCATTATTTGAAGGCTGGAAAATTTCAAATGAAATAAACAACGATAACTCTTTTTCTAAAACAAATATAGACTCTTTAAATAAAATTAGAAAATATGCTCTATCTGAATGCTTTTTATATTTTGTAGGCGCTCTTATTTTATTATATTTTAATTTGCTACATTTAAGTATTTTAATTATAATATTATTTGTGATATTTATAGCTATGTGTATTTCAGTATTTACAGCTGTACTTGCACATCTTGTACAAAAAGCTTGTGATTTAAAAGACGAGAATGATCTTACAATATAAATTGTATAAAATATAGAGGTGATCTTATGAGTATAAGAATTAATTTAGATGTAGTTTTGGCACAAAAGAAAATGAGTGTAACAGAACTTTCTGAAAAGGTCGGCATAACTATGGCGAATATTTCAATTTTAAAAAATGGAAAAGCAAAGGCAATAAGATTTACAACACTAGATAAAATCTGTGAAGTTTTAGAATGCCAACCTGGTGATATTTTAGAATACATAAAGGATGATAAATAGTAAAGTGATAGAATTAACTATCACTTTATTTTTATCTATTTTTATAACTTTATTTTATTTCATCAACTATACCTACCATCTTAAGAAGCACTTTTGCATTAGTTGTGACACATCTTCCCTCTCTTATCTTATAATCAAATTTAATTTCGTCATTTTCATAGTATTCAGCAAAGTGATAATTGACAGCATTTATAATTTTATCGTCTTCCAAATTACAAAGCTCAAAATCATGAGTTGAAACTAATGTTATACTCCATGGTTGTGATAATTTCTTTATAGATTCAGTTGCACATATTATTCTGTCTGCTGAATTTGTCCCCTTAAATATCTCATCTATCAGACATATCATAGGTCTTTTCTTTTTATTGTATTCTGTCATATCTTTTATTCTTAAAAGCTCAGCATAAAAAGTAGATATCCCTTTATTTACATTGTCTTCAACTCTTATAGATGTGAGTATTTTCATAATAGATGTATCAAAGTATGATGCTAAAGCTGGCCCACCTGCATATGTTAAAACTAAATTTATACCTATACTTCTTAAAAATGTAGTTTTCCCAGACATATTAGAACCTGTTATTACACATGTTTGCCCTTTTAAATCGATGCTGTTTCCTACTGCATCTCCTATTTTTATAAGAGGATGTTTTAAGTTTTTAAAATCTATATTAGGTCTTTCATCTTTACATTCATTTATATTTGCAAAAGTATAATCATCTCTAATATACGTAATAGATGCCAAACTTATAAGGGCTTCAAATTCACCTACTGCTTCTAAATAGCTTCTCATATTTTTTCCGTAAGATTTTTTCCATTTATCAAACATATCTATGCAGTTAAAATCCCATAAAAATACACCATTTAAAATTATATTTCCCAAGAAATTTTGTCTTAAGTCTATATATGAGCCTATCTTTTTAAGCCCCTTTATCGCATTTATACTTCCACCGTCTGTATTTAGTTTTTCTTTTAATTCTTTTAAATAATTACTTTTAAAGTCTGTATTTTCTATTTCTTTAAAAATGTCATAATATACTTTTATATTTTTATAAAAATCTCCAACTGGAGATAATATAGCCGTACTCTTTGGCATATTAACAAATGCTAAGACTAAATTTAAGACTAGTACTAATTTTAAAATATTTACATATATGTGATTTATTCCTATCAAAGACAATACAGCTAATGCTATAAAAATTGCCGGCAAGATTATCATAAGTATTTTATTTATTCTAGATTGATTTTGTGTTTTATCTTCGCACACCTCTATAAATTTTTTAATTTCTTTATTTATATTTTTCTTTTTATTTTCCTTTATCAAATATGAAAGTGTCTCTATTTCATTAGCAAACTCCTGCATAGATGATAATTCTTTTACTGCTTCTTGATATTTAGTTATATCCTCTAAATTATAATCTGTCTGTTTTAAGTGTTTTACTAAAGATTGTCTTCCATATATGGTATTTGCACTACAAATATATTGATAAAGAGAACCCTCCCCGAATATATCTAAATCTTTTAAGTGAGGCATGTTTTCGTCTAGAAATTCGCTTCCCTTATCTTTAAAGTCATACCAAGTTCCATTTAATCTTTTTATATATTTTTTATATACTTCTGTTTTACTTTTTTTATATTTTATTTTAGCTTCGATATTACTGTGGTATTTTACAAGAATTAAAAATGCTACAGCAGACAACAGTACTAAAAGATAAAACTTATTGTTTTTATTGAAATATCCATAAGCTAAAAATACGACCATTAATATAAATAATGCTACTCTTATCCAACTAATCAAGTCGCTTTTTCTTTTCATCTCTTTTAAATCTTTTTCAATTTTTATTTTTTCATTTTTAAAATTTTCAATTTTCATTTAAAAATCTCCCTATAAACAATTTTTCCTATACAAAAAAGTATAACAGATTTTACCTACTGTTATACTCTTTTATTTATTAATTATTTATTAAATTTTAAGCCTATTTATAAGTTTACTTTAAGTTAAATATTTTTATTTATTATCTTACAATCTTATATAATTAACACGGACATGCTATCTTTTTATTTATATAATTTATAAATGTATTAGCCATTAATTTATGTGCCTTTTCGTTAGGATGTATTCCATCTTCACAAATATAATCATCTACATTTTGTTCTAATATAATCGGTGTACGTATATCTATTAAATCACATTTTTGCTTATTTGCTATATCCATAAGTGCAAGTGAATAACTCTCTTGATGTTTGTAGATTCTATCTATATTTCCCATCCATTTCTTTATATTATCTGTATTTAAACCGTTTTTAGCAAACCAATCAAAGTATTTTTGAGAAGAAAGCGGTGGTAAATTTGTAAGTATAGGTTCAATTCCATTAGCTCTAAATTTTTCTATAATACTATTTATACTTTCTATAAATTTAGGTAATGGTGTATTTGGCAAATATTCTCCATCTGGATTTTCAGATATCTCTTTCCAATTATAGTCACAATCATTTCCGCCCAATTCAACTAATGCATAATTTGGTAAGTCGCCTTTAGACAAACTTTTGTCCATAAGTCTCATTGCTTTTGTAACTGTAAGCCCAAATTTAGAATTATTTTTTATTGTAAGGTCAAATTCCTTTTTGGTAAGTTCTATACTGCTGTCTTTTAATAGAGAGTATCTATCTCTTCCCTCTTCTAATACTACTCCTTTAAGTACAGAATCACCCCAAATAGTTATTTTCTTCATATATATCATACCTTTCTTTTATAGATTTGTTTTAATAGCCACCTTTTCTTTTTTTATATATTTCACTATGTAGTATTTAATACTATATTATATCTTTATCATAACTTAGTCAAGTATTTTTTATAACAAATATCACTTAATGTAGTATTTAATATTATATAATATATTATTTGTTATTATTGATTATTTTTATACTACGTGATAAACTTTTAAGATAAATACTTAGCTATTTAGCAATATTATTAATATATATCACAGAAGGAGCTGATTAATTTGGATTTTAAAGATTCTCACTATATAAAAGAAATTTTAGAATTTCGTCTTCCTAGATTTAATGAACTTCCAGATATAGATTTATATATGGATCAAGTTTTAAATATTATAGAAAACGCATTAGTTGTATTTTTATCTGAAAACGAGGAAAATATAATTACAAAATCTATGATAAACAACTATGTAAAACAAAATGTTATAGAAAAGCCTTTTAAAAAGCGCTACAAAAAGTTTCATGTAGCTTATTTAATTATTATCTCTATATTAAAAAAAGTTCTTAGTATATCTGAAATATCTAAAATAATAAATAACCAAGATTACGAGGTAGAAGAGTTCTATAATATGTTCTGCTCTGAATTAGAATGTTCTTTAAAAAATATATTTTTAGATGAAAATGAATATATTGAAAATAAATCAATGGAGGAAAATATACATAATAAAATACTAGTTGCAGCGACTCGTGCTTTTGCTAACAAGGTATATGTTCAAAAATTAATTGAATTTAATGAAGAGCAAATAAATATTGTTCAATAATTTTAAACTAATTTATAAAAAAAGCAATTTATATATCTGTTAAGTATGAATACTCTTTTTATGATATATAAATTGCTTTTATTTGCTATAAATTTTAAGCGTGGTTAAATTTATGAAGTCTAAATTTTTCAGAATCTAATTTTAAATCTCCTACTTCTTGATTTTTAGTTATAACAAAATATTTATTGTAAATATCTTGTCTTATTGTCTCATCTAATGATTCAACTAGAATAATTTCATCTATATATATAGGTACCTTACCTAAAAACTGCATAAAATGAATTAAATCATGCTCACAATATCCCTTTATTAAAACTGAATTTAATACATCCCTTATTTTATATTTATCATGTATATTTACCATATCTAAATCTTTATTTATATTTATAAAAACACCGTTTTTACATTCTTCAACTTCAAAGGATTCATCTTGTAATAATTTTTTATCTATTTTTGAAAATAACTCTTTTGATATAAAGTTAATTCCCTCTACTCCACTTAAATAACCATATCTCTCAGGATTTATATAATCTTTATAATCTTCTTTATAATTTATTTGATTTTGATTTGTATCTTCCATCTCAAATAAATTAAAATATTCGGTTTTAAGATTTTTCTCAGATATAAATATATTTGCACATAGAGATTTTATTACTTCACTACAGTTTTTAACGAATTCTTTTAAATAATTTGTAAAATCGTCGAATTTATAATCAAGAAGATATCCACTTATATTGAAGCTAAGAGAGCCACAGTATCCAAAGTCAGTATTATCACTTTGTTGTTTTACATATTGACAATTAAAATTAAGGCCTATATCTTGAGGAATTGGTTCTCCTATATAACTTATGTTTTCATCATCTATATTACTTTCTATGTAATTTTTAATACTATCTATATTATCTAGGTCGTATTCAAATTCTGGCTCTTCTAAAACCCAATTTTCCATAAATATATTATTTGTTATAAATCTTCTATATTCTGATCTATTTGAAATTATATCACTCTTTAATATTGCATCGTAAATTAAGCTTATATTTCTACTTAATATATCTCCTGAACTTTTAATTTTTTTGTGAAGTAATTTAGTTGTTATATCTTCTTCATTAAACTGTATATCAAATACAAAGTCATCTTTAAAGTTTTGAATTAAATTTATTTCTATTAATTTTATTAATTTTAATATACTATCTGCCTTTTCATTTTTAAAATTAAAATAAAGACATAGATTTCTACAATCTACTTTTTGCTTGCCAGAAAATATACTCGATTTTTTATACGTCATAATATTATCCCCTTATTCTATTTATTTCGTTTAATTTATTTTTTATAGTTTTTAGCGTATTTTTCAAAAGCTTCTATATAATTTTTATTATTTCTTCTTTTAACAGCGTATTGGTGAAGTTCTATAATAATTTTGTCTTTATCTCTTACAAAATGGTACAGAAGTCTAAGCTGTGTATTGTCAGAATACCTAAATTTATAAGTATAGAAGTTGTTTTCAAACACATCGTATTTTATAGATTCATTATTAAAAATCCTTTCAAAAGGTTGTCCATTTTCTTCAAACTGAAGAATAGTCTCGCATAATTTATTCAACGCTTTATTTATAGCTTCTTTTGTTTTCTCATTTTCCTTATTAAACTTTTTATTATTTATCTTTATACAAATTTTATCGCTCATACATATACCACCTATTATTTTTTTTACACTAATTTATATTATACTACTTTTTTTATATTATTACTTATTATACTACTTATATTTATATTGTTTTTATTTTAATGTCTATATTTCATTTTTATAATACCAAAATTTAATATATAGATTTATTTTCTTTTTATGTATTTTATGATAAAATAAGTAATATGTTTTATTTTGCCTTTGAAATCTAAATTTGGTTTATACTTTTAATATATATTACATAGGCTAAAATAATAAAAACTAAATATCTATTGAAATTAGGAGGATTAATATGGGTTTAAAAGACAAATTTGCCGAATCATATGCTAGGTCAAAAACTATGAGTGGACCAGAAAAAAGAGCAAATGAAATAATGGGTAAATTATTAATGAAAAAAGCAATCATACCTATAGTAGCTATGATTATCTTAATAATAGTTGGTGCTTTCATGCATATTAATGGATGGATAATACTTGCAATAAACCTAGCTATATGCGTTGCTACTTTCTTCTATATAAGAAAACAAGCTCAAGAATTCCAAAACTTTACACCTTATGTAGGTAATCTAATAAGTTTAGAACAAAAAGGTAAAAAAGAGTACGTTGCTATATTAAAGCAAGGGAAAAAACCTATAAAATTAAAAATAACTTATGGTGCTGAAGATTTACAAAATATAAAGAAAAATCAATTAGTACAAATAAGTTACAACTCAAAATATCAAATTGCAATATTAGTTACTAGATAATAATTGTAATTTACAATAATAAAAATAAGCAGTCATTTGACTGCTTATTTTTATTATTTAATATTCATCTTCTTCTTCATGTCTATCTTTATTGTATACAAATTCTTTATATATTTTAAGTGCATTAGCTAATTGATCTGGACATGATGTTCCCCTCATCTTACACGGAACTTGTTCAAGCATATCTATTACATAATCTATATTTTTACCTCTCACCAAGTTTTTGATTGCTATCAATGCCCCTTCACAGCCACCTTCAAAAGCCACATCATAGACTATATCACCTTCTATATCTAATAAAATAGATTTTGCACATACTCCATTTGTATAATATCTATACATTTTATACCTCCCAATACTCTACTATAAAAATTCTCTTTGCTTATCCTAGATAGAAATTATAATTATTCAAAATTTTAAAATTAATATAATTTCCTATATGTTATATAAAGGTTCTAATTTTAACTCTGTATAATATACTATATTTATAAACTTATGCTAAAATACTATTATTAATGTATTTTTTACTGTAGGAAAATATAATTTCTATAAATCTATTTTGGATATCATTTTAAATATGCAATCTTTTTTGTAATATATATTCTCAAATAACCAATATAGAAGTTTTTTCCTTTTAATTTAAATCACGTATATATTAACTGTTATTGGTTAATATTTATCTATAGAAATAGATTAGGAGAGAGTTATGATTTTAGAATTTTATTTTAGAACTTTAACAGTTTTGTTTTGGATTACACTACTGTTTAATTGGATTTTTATACCTAATCCAAATATTAATTACTACATATTTAATACTTATTTTGTTTTATCATTGATATATATAATTTTATCTATTATGGATAAAATTAAGCATAAATGTATAGACATAAAAGAAAAGGTAGATTTTTATTATAGATCTATTTCAATCATAACTTTTGTAATTTCGATGATGTACTTTTTATTGTATTCAAATAGTATTAAATTACTTCTAATAAAAACGTTTATACTTTTTTTATATTTCTATATATCTTTCAAAAAAGTTAACTTAAAAGATGAAGAAGGTGTAGTCGGCATAATAGGTTCTATATTAATATTTGTGTTTGCTGCATACTACTAAAATCTTAAATATACATTCTTATGGAAAATGTTAGACATATTAATATTTTTTTGTTATTATGTATAATGAAGTTAATTTAAAAATCAAATGAAATTAAATTAATTAAATGAGAAAAGGAGTAAACAACTTATGGAAAAGAAAATATTAGCTAAAGTTGGAGATAAAGAAATCTCTAATATCGATGTTGATCATGCTATACAAGGTTTAGACCCTTATCAAGCACAACAATTCCAAACTGAAGAAGGTAGAAAATATGTATTAGAAGACTTAGTAAACCAAGAACTTCTTTACATGTATGCTAAAGAAAATAAAATGGACCAAAATGAAGATTTCAGAAAAGAAATGGCTGAAATAGAAAAAAACGTATTAAAACAATACGTAATAAACCAAATATTAACTAGTGTAAAATTAACTGACGAAGAAAAACAAGCTTTCTACGAAGCTAATAAAGCTAGTTTCTCTAACCCAGAAACTGCTAATGCAAAACATATATTAGTAGATTCAGAAGAAAAAGCTAACGAAATATTAGCTCAAATAAAAGCTGGAGATGTTACTTTCGAAGATGCTGCTAAAGCTAACTCTACTTGCCCATCTAAAGATAAAGGTGGAGATTTAGGTACTTTCGGTAGAGGACAAATGGTTCCAGAATTCGAAGATGCTACTTTTGCTATGAATGTAGGAGAAGTAAGTGAACCAGTTAAAACTCAATTTGGTTACCACTTAATCAAATTAGAAGGTAAAAACGAACCAACTATACCAGCTTATGAAGAAATAGCTGACAAAGTTGAAAAAACTTTAATGTTCCAAAAACAAGGTGAAGTATACAAAAACAAATTAGACGAAGTAAAAGCTAAATTTGGTGATATAGTATCTTACATGTAATCTCAATAAATTTATAAATTAAAAAAGCTTGTCCTATACTATTTGCGACAAGCTTTTAATTTACCCATATTATTAAACTAGACTAACATCCAATTATAATTTACGCATATTTAAATTTATAACTTTTGTATAATGATTAGCAAAAAATCTTTCTAACCACTATTTATGTAAATAATCTTCTTGTTTTATATCTTTTAGTAATTATGTTATATTCTACTTCAGTTATCCCCTCAATCTTATAAATTTCCTCAAAAATAAATTTTTCTAAACTTTCAACGTCTTCCACAAAAGCATCAGCATATAACTCATTTTTCCCTGTCATAGCATATATACTTTCTATTTGTGGATACTCTGCAAGTGCATTTGCAACATCATCTAATTTATTTGGTACAGCTTTTACTTGTAAACATACAGGAGTATTTAAACCCACTTTTTTTGAATTTAATTGAACTGTAAATCTTTCAATTATCCCATCTTCAAGCATTTTCATTACTCTCTCTCTTACTGCCATACGTGATAAGTGCACTTCTCTAGCAATTTCAGCATATGATATTCTGCTATCATTTGCTAACAATTTTAGTATTCTTATATCAGTTTTGTCTAAATGAATACCTAATTTGTCAAAGTCTAAAGAATCTTCTCTCATAAATATACCTCCTTTTAGGAAAATTTTAACACCCCTATAATTAGATTATAACAGTTAGTATATCAGTAGGTATATAAAAACTTATTTTATATTGATTTTTTTTATTTTTTCATCTTTTCGTAACAATATTCTACAATAGTTCTTCTTTTCACCATTCCTATAAAAGTTTCAGAATCATCTATTACAGGAACAAAATTTTGACTAATAGCTTTTGATACTAGTAAATCCATATTTGCACTGATAGGTACTGGAGTATTGTTTTTTCTTCTAGGAACTTCGATTACTGGCATATTATCTATATCTTTTAAACTAATTTCATTTTTCTCTACCAAATCTTTTAATGTCCAAAGTAGATCTCCTTCTGTTATTGTTCCCACATATTTCCCATCCTTTGTTAATATAGGGATAGATGAATATTTATGTTCTTCCATTTTTTCTAAAGTTTGTCTAATAGTAAAATCTTCTGTTATGTATGCTACTTCACTTTTTGGTGTTAGAAAAAATAATATATTCATATTTATATTACACCTCCATAAGAATTTTCAAAAAATCTATCTCATATTATTTTATCATAGTTAGGTCTTTGTTGGCATGTAAATTTACTACTTCTCCAAAAACAGTATTTACAATATTTATAATTATAATTCATATAATTTTGGGTATAAAAAAAAGCCACTAAAGTGGCCTTTTTCTCACATATCACTAGCGTTACTAATATATATATGAATTTTCATTATAATCCTAATTATAATCTTACTACGTTAGCAGCTTGAGGACCTTTTGCTCCTTCAACTACGTCAAATTCAACATTTTGTCCTTCTTCTAATGATTTGTATCCATCACATTGTATAGCTGAGAAATGTACGAAAACATCTCCTTCACCTTCTACAGATATGAATCCAAATCCTTTTTCGTTGTTAAACCATTTTACTACACCTGTTTTCATTAATAAATCCTCCTAAAAACACACTTAATTGGCTATTAAATAGCCTTATACTTAATTTATCATATATAATTATATTTGTCAATTAAATTTAATTTTATACTTTTTTTCTGCATTTTATTAAAATAAACTCATTAAGTTCTATACAAATTTAAAATTAATAATAAAACATGTTGAATTTTAACAAATCTTTATATATTCATTATTCATAATTCACTTTAATTAGATGGAATTTTATAGCTTTATCACTCCATCCTAAGTCCCATGGTACCAGTAGTCTATCTGTATTATGGCAAGTGACTAATGGATATCCTTTTGAATCCAATCCTGTTACAGTTGATACATGTGTTATCCTTCCGTTTTTTTCATATCCAACTATATCTCCTGGTCTTAATTTATAAGCTTCTTTATATACTTCTTGGTAGCTTCCTTTAGCTAAATAGTAACCTCTACCGCTGTAGATAAGATAATTTTTAAATCCTTGGGCATTTACCCACTCTTTTGTAGCTGCGCCCTTTTCATAATTCCATGTACGATTTTTTGAAAATGTCCCACTTTCATACATTATTTGTGAGGCAAAGTTAGCACAATCGCCTCCATCTCCATTAAAATCTTTGTAGTTTGGATTTATAAGATAGATTTTATCATTTACATTTGTAGCAGCACCACAGTATTTGTGTGCGTAATCTATAGCTTTCTTCTGTTTCTCACTTAGATTTAATTCTACTGGATTCTGAGCCAAGATATAACTTTTTATCTCATTTGAATTTATATGTTCTAAGTTTAATGAGTCAGCAAATGGGTCTGTATACCATTCTTTAGTTATTACATATTGGTCATCTTTTACTCTTACATGAAGGTAATGTTGAGTTCCTATTTGGAATTCATTTTTTATTTCAGGTTGATTTTCATAGTAGTATTTATATTTAGTACAAACTGTGCAAATTATACCATATAAATTCTTTTCTCTCTCCCTCATCTTATTTACTTTTACTTTTGCGTCAATTTCATCAAACACTACACCCTGTTTATCTGACCAATTTTTAAGATACTGCATCTTTTTTATTTCGTGCTCATATGCCCAAAGCCCAAATTTTATATCTGTATCATATAATCCTTTGAGTATTTCTTCATTATGTTCCATAATAGCTTTATTTCTATAATCAAATAAGTCTTTTAAATATAACTCGTACTCTTTGCTTATATCTTGAGTTTTATTCATATCTTTGTTTTTTTCATTTCCATCTTCAGCTTGTATATTTTGAGGATTTGAATCTATTCTCTGGCTACCTTGTTTTTTATTTTTATCATTGTCTTTTTTACTTCCTTCCTTTTTATCTTCATTTTCATAGATTTCTTTATGTTGTGCATATATGAAATAATCATCTTTAAGATTTATAAAATTAAGTCCACCTATACTCAAACTCAACACTAATAAAATCTTAAAGATTTTTTTATATCTTATCAAAATACTTCACCTCCGCTTAATAATTTGTCAATATTTTCAGTTGTTATAGTGCACATTAAATTATATTTTTTAAGAGAATTTCAACTAATTTTTAAGTTCAAATCTTTTCTTATAATTTTTATTAGTATATCCAAAATATTAAACAAATAATTATTCTAAGTAGTTTACATATTTTTCAATTATATTTAAATTTTTTATTGTACTCATACAAATTCATTTTTATAAATTTTATAAATAAGTATTTTCATACTAAGTTATTTAATAGTAAAATATACCTATGTAATTTTTAATTTACGGAGGAAAATATATGATTAAAAAGGTGGCTGCAATAAATGATATGTCTGGTATTGGTAAATGCTCTCTTACAGTTGCAATACCAATATTATCAGCATTAAAAACTCAATGTTGTCCTTATCCAACAGCAATATTATCTAGCCAAACTGGATATCCAAAGTTCACATATTTAGATTTCACATCGCACATGGAAGAATACGGTGAAACATGGAAAGAATTAAATATCAATTTTGATACTATATATAGTGGTTTTTTAGGCTCTATTGATCAAATAGATATTGTTTGTAATTTTATAAAAAATAATGAAAATGCATATGTAATTGTAGACCCTGTTATGGGTGATGGTGGAGATTATTATCAGACTTTTAATAATGAAATATGTAATAAAATAAAAGATTTAGTTAAAATATCTGATTTAGTAACACCTAATTTAACAGAGGCATGTCTTTTAACAAATAATAAATATCACACTAATTATACATTAGAAGAGACATTGCAATTAGCAAAAGAAATAGCCAACTTAGGTCCACAGAAAGTAATAATCACAGGAATTTTAATTGATGATAATATTATAAATCTTGGCTATGATAAGGAAAGTAATGAATCATTTTCTTATTCACTAAAATACAATAATAAATCATATAGCGGTACTGGAGATATTTTCACCTCTATAATATCAGGTCTTATAACTAATGGCCATGATTTTAAGGAATCAATAAAAATAGCTTCTGATTTTATTTTTAAATGTATTACTTACACAGGAAAATATGATACTGACCCTAATGATGGTGTATTTTTCGAAGTGTTTTTAAATGATTTAACGTCATTAAATAATTAGATATTAAGTTCTACATCCTCTCTTATTTCTATATAAATATATTATAGGTTTTAAGGCATAATTAGCATAAATTTATAATAATTTACTGCTCGCCTGTTATTCATAATATAAATACAAGGGAGGATTTTTATATGAATGTAAATCAAAAGGCTCAAGAATTAGCTAAATTAATAAAAACCACTGATGAATTTAAAACTATGAATAAATATAAAAGAGAAATTGAAAAAAATAAAAATATTAAAAGACAACTCGATAGTTATTTAAATAAAAAAGATAAAATCTATACTAAGCACAAAATAGATGAAGCCAATCGAAGAGTATCTCAACTCGACAGAGAATATTCAAAAGTTTTTCAAAATCCACTAGTTGAAAATTATTTTAAAAGTACACAAAACTTCAACTTACTCATGCAAAGTGTATATAAATCAATTGAACAAGAGCTTCTAAGATAATCTATTTTTTAATTATAATACTTAACTTAAATTTAATTATTTATATAGTAAGTAAATTCCATCCTATTATATTGATTTTATATTACTTAAGAATTATTATTTAAATATACACTCCCTAAAAAAGCCTATTAAATTTAGCTTTTTTAGGGATATTAGGCAAACGTTTTTTTAATTTTATTATTATTTTTTAAAATCTAGATTTATCAAGTAGACTGATTCTATAAAATTACAACTTTATTTAGAAATAAGGGGGATTACTATGAGTTCATTAAAAACAAATGAAAATAGATTATGTACTAATAAAGAAATATGTACTAGAGAATTAGAGGTTTTGGCAAAAGCTCAAAAATTACCTTATTGCCCAATAGCATTTGCTTCCGGAGAAGGCGCCCTTCTCTATGATTATGAAGGTAAAGAATATATTGATTTATTGTCTAGTGCCTCTTCTGCTAATATAGGACATGGTAATAAAGAAATTGCTGAAGCTGTTAAAGAGCAAATGTGTAAACTAGCCCAATTCTCCACAGCTTACTTTTCATGTAGAGAGCCTGTTGAATATGCTGAAAAATTAATACAATTATATCCTGGTGACAACAATAAAAAAGTCTTATTCTCAACTACTGGATCAGAGTCAATAGATGCAGCAATTAAATTAGCTAAAGGTTATACTGGCAGAAATAAAATAATTTCTTTTAATGGTGCTTATCATGGAAGCACTTTCGGTGCTTTATCTATATCAGCAATAAGTTTAAATATGCGAAGAAAAATGGGCCCTATGATACCAGATATTTATCACTTTAACTATCCAATATGTATTAAATGTCCATATGGGAAATGTGAATCATCTTGTAATTTAGAATGTTTAAAAGAAATGGAAAATGCATTTAATTTGTATCTGCCACCAGAAGAAGTTGCTGCTGTATTTTTTGAACCGATAGCGGGAGATGCCGGTATAATAATACCACCTAAAAAATATGTACAAGCATTATCTTCATTATGTAAAAAACACGGTATCTTATTTGTAGTAGATGAGATTCAACAAGCTTGGGGTCGAAGTGGTAAATTCTTTGCAATTGAACATTTTGATGTTGAGCCAGATTTAATAGTTATGGGCAAATCTTCAGGAGGAGGACTTCCAATGGGAATTGTTATGGGTAAAACTCAAATAATGGATAGTTTAGATGCTCCCGCTCATGTATTCACTATGTCTGGCAACTCTACTGTTTGTGTAGCCGCTTTGAAAATGTTAGAAATATTTGAAAGAGATAATTTAGTAGAACAATCTAGAGTTAAAGGTGAATATTTTAAAAATAAGCTTCTAGATTTAAAAAATAAATACGATATAATAAAAGATGTGCGTGGGCTTGGTCTATCAATAGGAGTGGATTTAAGCGATAAAATTTCTACTACTAAAATAATCTATCAATGTCAACAAAATGGTTTAGTTTTAATCTCGATTGGAGAATATACTTTGAGAATTCAACCACCACTTGTAATAACTTATGAACAAATAGATAAATCCATATATATAATCGAACAAGCTATAAAATCCTTATTAAATAATGAAATACCTGATGAAGCCTTATCTATAATAAATGGATGGTAATAACATATACCGTAAAGCAAAAATTAATAAATATTATTTTTTGACTAATAATATTTATTAAACTTAGTTTAAAATAGGGGGGAGTACAATTATGGAATATAGAATAAAAAAATCAATATCATCTCAAATTAAAGAAAGCTATGCTACTGGAACCCAAGATAATTCAAAAAATATAGAGATAGATTGTTCAGAAGGAATTAACTTAGTTTCATTTTCTAATATAGCAATAGATGCCTTTAACTCTATTGATTATACTATAATGCAAGACTACCCTCGTTCAACATCACTGCAAAAATCTATAATTGAATTTTGGGACAAATACGCCAATATAAAACTAAATTACAATAATATTACGCTATATGATGGCTCTATAGGTGCTTTATTTTTGACAAATAAATTATTTATAGAAAATGACGACAAGGTTTTAGGCCTCGCTCCACAATTTCCAGAGTATGGGATGGATGTTATTATGTGTGGTGGCGTTTTTACAACATATAAATTAAACCCTGAAAATAACTATAAATTTATAGCTGATGAATTTATTAACTTAATAACTGATGACTTAAAATTAATTTATATAGATAATCCAAATAATCCTACAGGACAAATAATAGAATTAGAGGATATAAAAAAGATTGTAAAATTTGCTCACACTAAAAACATAGTTGTATTAATAGATGAAGCTTATGGTGATTATATGAATCCTAAAAATTCAGCTATAAATCTAATTCCTAATTCTGAAAATTTAATAGTGTCGAAAACATTTTCTAAAGCTTATGGTCTAGCTGGACTTAGAGGTGGGTATTCTATTCAAAATGAAAATCTCACTAATATAATGAGCAATGTCAATACACCTTATGAAATGGGCTCTATAACTAGATTTATTTCATCTAAAGTTATATTAGATTACGATTTTTTACTAAAAATGCAAAAGTATAACGCACAAATAAAAAAAGCACTTATACAAAATTATAAAAATTTAAGTATATCTGAAACTGGAGAAACTACGTCTATAATGCTTATAACTCATAAAAATAAAAGTATCGACTTAGAAAAGGAGTTTGCAAAGTTAAAGATAGGTGTAATATCTTGCAGTTCATTTGAATCACTACAAAAAAATTCTGTTAGATTTAGACTTCCTTCACCGGTATATTTACAGAGATTGATAAATGCCTTTTCTATTATAGACAATATAGAATAATTTATAATATAAAAACGACTGTAAAAATATTACAGCCGTTTTATTGTGTTTATATTTTCTTTAAAAATTCAACAGGATCTTTTTTAGATGCTATTTTAGTAGGAATAAACCCTCCAATAAGAGTTATTACTACACTTATTATAATTAAGAATAACGCATTTTCTAATCTTAAAACCGCAATTGTAGATAAGTCAGTAATCTTCTCTAGTAAAAAATTCATAGGCATAATAAATATATATGCCATAAGTACACCTACTGCCCCAGATAACAAGCCTATTATTATATTTTCTATATTAAATAGTCTTATAATATCTCTTTTTTTGCTGCCTAAAACCCTCAATATGCAAACTTCTCTTTTTCTCTCAAGTGTAGATGCATAAGTTAGTACAAATATAGTTATCAACGATATTAAAAATGTTAGAGTTGCAAATACTACTAATACTATTGTTATCCCTTTCATAATATTTGTAGACAGTTTATTTATTGAAGTTGATGTATCTTTGTATAACACTTTTTCATTTTCCACTTTACCTTTATTATAATTATCTAAATACTCAATTATCTCATTTTTACTTTCAAAATCTTTAGGATAAATAGTTATTGATAAAGGCAAAAATGATGCTCCAAGCGAGCTCAACATCTGATTTTTAGTCATATATTGATTTATGTTACTTAAGATATTTACACCAGATATTTGAGTTACAACACCTTCATTATCTTGGTTATTTTTAAAACCTTGACCAGTTATAACATTATAGTCTGAGTTTTCTTGTGCCTTTACTATATCGGAATTTATACAATTTTCAATATAGTAATTACACAACTCATTGCTATATGATATCCCTTGTGGCAAACTATATAGATTATTACTTTTCTTTGCTCTAAGTATTCCCGTTATACTTAGTGTTACAGCTTCTTTTGAATTGTATAGTTTTTTTAGATTTTCTTGACTATTATCTATATAAAAATAATTGTCTTTTTTCTTGTAAAATTGGTTGTTTAAAATAATCTTATATTCTTTTCCTATGAGCTCATCAAACTCTATTTTTTTATTGTCATAATCTACACCAAGTGCATTTAAAATATTACTATCTAGTCTATTGTATTCATCGACAACTAATATAACTTCATTTTTATTTATTGGATAATATCCATATAACAAATCGTAATTTTGTTCTAAATATTTGCCATCTCCATAATCTTCTGGATAAGAAGATAAATTAATTGATGAAGTATCTAAAATAGATATTTCTCCATCATCATCTTTTTTAAGTATATTCATATTGACTTGACTTTCATAAGATATTGCAGAAAAAAGATCTCTATCCATATTCTTTATATATTGTATATATTTTTGAGTTATTTGATTTTTATATTTTGAACTATTTTCATCTGTATCATACGGATAAATTACATTTTCATCTGTATAAGATTTTAAATTCCCTGTATCTTGCGTAGTTTGCTTACTTGATTCTGGTTTTTGAATATACGAACTATTATATACTTTCTCTATAACAATTGGATAATTTGCCAAAGAATCATTTTCATAGTTATTTATCTTTTCATTAAACCCTTCAATTAAAGACATTATTAATGCAATTCCCATAATACCAATACTTGAAATTAATATATAAAAAAATGTTCTTAATTTTTTATTTGAAATATCCCTTATAGCCAGCTTAGTTGCTGTAGAAGCCTTTAGCTTTGTTTTATTTAGACAAATATCTTTTTTATGTAGCTCATCCTTTAATGGATTTGTATCTTCGATTACTTCTCCATCCCTAAAAGTTATTATTCTAGTAGCATATTTTTTAGCAATATGAGAATTTTGAGTAACCATAACTACTAACTTGTCCTTAAAAACATCTTTTATTAAGTCCATTATCTCTATACTACATTTGCTATCTAAATTTCCTGTAGGCTCATCTGCAAGGATTATTTTAGGATTATTTACAAGTGCTCTAGCTATTGCAACCCTTTGCATCTCATCTTTAGAAAGATATTCTGATGTTTTCCTCATATAATCTTTAATCCCTACTCTATTTAGAGCTTCTATAGCCTTATCTTGTTTTTCTTGTTTAGATAAATCATTCAGTGAGACTGCCATTTTTACATTTTCTAATATACTTAAATGAGGTATAAGATTGTAATTTTTAAATATAAAACCTATCTCAGTATTTCTGTATGAGTCCCAGTTAGAGTCTGTAAATTCCTTTGTAGATTTTCCATTTATAATTAAATCTCCTTTATCACAACGCTCTAACCCTCCAATTATATTTAGAAGTGTTGTCTTTCCTGAGCCACTTGCACCTAATATTGTTACAAATTCACTTTCTCTAAACTTTAAATTTATTCCATCTAAAGCAATTTGCCTGCTTCCTCCTGTTATGTAACTTTTATAAATATTTTTTAGTTGTAACATAATGCCTCCTAAATATATACCTCCATAATTTAAGACATAATACTTTTGTTAATTATTATATATAATAAAAGAAATATGTTAATAATATATGAATTATTAATGCTTACATTAAATTTTAAACTAAGTTCATATTTATTATTTATAATTTTATAGTATAATTGAGTTAATATAAATTTATACTTGATATATAAAAAAATTTGAGGTGCTTTAAATGTTTAATATATTAGTAATTGAAGATAACAAAAATATGAGAAAACTTATTTGTGCTACTCTAAAACAAAATGGATACTCAACTTTTGAAGCTGAAGATGGCGAAGTTGGCCTTGATGTCTTAGATAATACGCATATAGATTTAATAATTTGCGATATAATGATGCCTAATATGGACGGCTATGAATTTACTGAAACTCTTAGAGAAGCTCACTGTGAAATTCCTATAATAATAGTAACTGCTAAAGAGCAATTAGAAGATAAGAAAAAAGGATTTTCAATAGGTGCTGATGATTATATGGTTAAACCTATAGACTTTGAAGAGCTTATTTTGAGGATAGGCGCTATACTTAGACGTTCGAAAATTGTAAATGATCACAAAATAACTGTTGGAAATACAGTTTTAGATTATAATTCACTATCTGTTACATGTAATGGTGAGTGTAACACTTTACCTAAAAAAGAATTTTATCTTTTATTTAAATTAGTTTCATCTCCAGATACTATATTTACACGTAGACAATTATTAGATGAAATCTGGGGAATGGAAAGTATGGCTGATGAGCGAACTGTAGATGTACATATTAAGAGAATTAGAGAACGCTACAGAAACTCTAAAGATTTTGAAATAATTACGGTAAGAGGTCTTGGTTATAAAGCGGTGATAAACTCATGATAAGAAATTTACAGACCAGATTTATTTTATTTATCATTTTTATAGCGACATTTTCTGGCTGTTTTTCATTTATACTATCTTTTTTCTTTTACGGTAATAGCTTAGAAAATAATATAAAACAAAATCAAACTAAAATAGCCGAAAATATTTTATTACTACATAACGAGACCGACTTTCCACTAGAGAAAATCATCTCTATCGATTTTAGTAATGAATATGAGTTAAGTGTAGTCAATGATATTTCTAATTATACAAATTTAACTAAAGATAAAGACATAATGTATTCTGAAAAACCATTACTTCATTCAGTTACAACTATAGTAAAGATTGAAAATAAATACGTTGTAATCTCTACTATGCCAAAAAATAACTTATTTTTCTATACTATGATAAATAGTGTATTATCAATTTCCTCTACTTTACTATTTATATCAATTATGACGGCTATGTTGAGTAAGAGGATTTTAATGCCAATTAGAAATTTAAATTATGCTACAGGTGAAGTTTCTAAAGGTAATTTTAAAATACAACTTCCTATTCCAAATGATTTTGAAATGGGGGCATTGACGGCAAAATTTAACTCTATGGTTAAAGAATTAAATAGTATAGAGACACTTCGAAATGATTTTATAAGCAATGTCTCACATGAAATCAAAACTCCTATAGCAACAATACAGGGATTTTCAAATTTATTAAAAGATGATACTCTTTCAAAAGAAGATAGAGATGAATATCTAGATATTATTATTAGTGAAACATCTAGAATATCAAATCTAACTAGTAACATATTAAAACTTACTAAACTTGAAACACAGGGAATAATAACAGATAAAACTTCATTCTCTCTTGATGAACAATTAAGACATTCTGTGCTTCTTTTACAACGAGACTTATCTGAAAAAAATCTAGAGTTAGATATAGATTTAGATAGAGTCCAAATTTATAGCAACGAAGAATTATTACAACAAGTTTGGCTTAATATTCTCTCAAATGCCATAAAATTCACAGGAGAAAATGGAAAAATATCCATACAACTTATGGATACTGAAGATACTGCCACTGTTAAGATTACTGATAATGGTATAGGGATGAAAGCTGAAAGCTTAAATCATATATTTGATAAATTTTATCAAGAAGATAGATCACATTCAAGTAACGGTAATGGTCTAGGACTCCCCCTTGTAAAACGTATTGTTGATTTATGTAATGGTACAATAAGGGTCAAGAGTTTATTAGGTGAAGGCTCATCCTTTACAGTTGAATTGCCTAAAAATAATATTAAAATAGAGGGTTCATAATATAACCCAAATACACTTTTAATTAATTAAGGGAGGATAAAATCCTCCCCTTTTTTATTATATAAAATAATAATCTAATTAAAAATCAAGTATTTCTACTTTTAATATACTTTTTAATTAATTATTTACCCATTGATTGAATCATCTTTTGAATATACATATAGTAATTGTTCCACATATCATTCATATTATATAAATCATCAGATGTTGTTATATATGGAGTTTCCATTGTCATATATTGATTTGACATATTTCCCATATATTGCATAGGAGTCATGTCATACATTGGGTTTACATAGCTATATTGGTATCCACTGTCATTCATACATCCACAAGTATTTTGGCATCCACAATCTTGTTGTTCTGGAGCTACTTGTATTATATCATCGTTATTGTCTTGGCATCCATAGTTAGTATAATCATAGGTACTGTATTGACATGCATCTTTTTTAGATTGGCATCCACAATTATTAACTTCTGTTTTAGGTTGACAATCACAAGCGTTCATTTGTTTTTTACTACCCATATTACATCCACATGAATTTTTAGTTTGTTCTGGTTTAACACAACTATTCATACAGTTACTTAGTTTCGTATTACATTTATTTATAAGATCTTCACATTTTTTAGATTTTCCTTCGATTTCTTTTATTTTTTCTTCAGCAGTTTTGTAACATTCTAAAGTTTTTTGTTCATATTTTAGAGTTTGATTATATAAATATTTTGCTTGTTCATTGTAATTTTCAGCTTTTTCATAAGCACATTTTGCCTTTTGACAATTTTCTGCTGCTTCTTGTTCTAAATCTTTAGCTTCTTTATAAAGACATTTAGCTCTACAGCATAACTCTTCTGCTTTGTTCATCAATTCTTGAGCTGTACAACTTGCATTTTTAGCGCCTTTATCTGCTTCTTTTGCATTTTTCATTAAATTACATGATTTTTGAGATAAACATTTTGCATTTTGTTCTAATTCTTTTGCATCTTTAAGTGCACACATAGCTTTTTCTTCGTATTTTACAGCTTTGTTAAATAGTTCTTCTGCTCTTTGTGCCAAGTCAGAACATTTATCTTCACATTTAATTTCGCATTCTTCACATGGACAAGTATATTCTTTTATTTTTGGTTTACATTTAGTTGGTTTACAGCTATCTATTGCATTTACAGATTTATCAGGAATACAGCTTTTTGGAGTGTATTCACTTGCTGGTTTAGTACAATTACATTTATCTTCGCATGCATCTTCTTTTTTTGGGCAATAATTCATATTTTTGCTACTGCAAACATTCCCCTGATTATTGCACCCACAAGATTTCTTTTTCTTTCTCATGATAAGTCATTCCCCTTTTTGATAGAAAATTTACAAAAAGTCTTAATTTAAATTAATTTAAATTTTATAGACTTTAAAAACATATATATATTTTATTTATTATATTTGTTTATTATAATTATATGTAAACTTAAAAAACTGGTTACAAGAGAGAATAAAAGTCTGTTTTAAAAAATCTATGCTGAAAATCCGAGATAAAAATAATAAATTATAAATACAATAAATGTCATAATTAAGATTTTTTCTAAATATACTAAAAAAATATCTTTGTAATTTATAAATCTCATATATACCCTAATAAAAATTATATTTGTCGTCAGTGATATTCCTTGACAAATAATAATTATTGCAATAGTCAACCTTGATATGAATGTTATGCCATTATTTAATACTTCAATTGAATAAATTTGATTAAAAAATCCTAATACAACTGATCTTGATATATAATCTGGGTAAGGCATTTTTAATTTAATCAAAAGTGTTTCATATACCCCTCCTATTATATTAACTATATTTGAGCTTCTTGTTATTATATCTATAAATAAGAACACAACTAATAAAATAGGTATTATATTTGAAGCTATATTCATAGTTTCATTAAAATAATTTAAAATAGTTTTAAATAAATTCTTCTTTTCTTTATTTTCTAAATACAATAAGATAGACATCTTAAATCTATTTCTCTTGAATGATTTCTCTTTAAATTTATTCTTTATAAGAAACGTCTTTTCTTTATTTTTTATGGGATATATTCTACATATAAATATATTTGTAACTAGAAAGACAAATAAGTAAGATATTATAAGAAGTAAAAAGTTTATTTTTAATCGATTTGCTATATATGCTACTATTGAAATATGTAAAATTGGATAATTGAGTATTGCTCCGACTGCTTCATTTTTTCTAAGTTTTCCTTCTTTATATAATTTATAAACTACATAAAATCCTAAAAATCCATCTACAAAGAAAAATAATGCACATATTAGTATATTTTTTCCGCTTGCTCTAAAAATTTTTTTTGTAAATCTTCCAAAACAACAGTCAAAAATATATAGTAATCCGTAATCAAGTAGAAATGGTAGAAATATTGAACTTATCGGTAGAAATATTATAACTTTAAATATAGTCTCCTTCATTATCTGGATTAAATTTTCATCTTTAAAAAATAAAAATTCATTTTTTGTTGTTATAATAATTAAAATTAATAAAGATATAAGTTTTAATACAATATCGACTTTATCAAGTATAGTTTTTTCCTTTTTTGATATTTCTTTTATACATAAAAGTGAGATAAATACAATTATACAGATATATATAAATTCTTCATATTTCAAATAAACTAAATTTGTAATAAAAAATACTGGAAAAACTATTTGATTATTTACTCTAAGTGGTAAAAAAAATACACAACATCCTATTCCTGAAAATATTACTAACTTTATTAAATCAGAAAAATCATCTCCTTTTATTTCTTGAGTTTTTTTAGATTTTACATCATCCATAAAATCACCTCTATATGTAATTTGCTTTTTATTAACTTTTTCCTTTATTTTTTATATATCTAAATTTGTTTATTTTAGTAAACCTATTATTAATTTTAGTAAATACTTTGTATAAAATTTGCTTTAAATTTGATATAACTGTATAATACTATAAATGGCATTATTTTTAATTGGAGGTGATATTTTGAGTAATATTAATAAGACTATATTAATATTAACTGCTCAATTTGGTGCTGGGCATGTAAGTGCAGCAAACGCTATAAAAGAATATATTTTAGAAAAAAATCCAAATTATAATATAGTAATTCAAAATTTCATAAATGCTAGTATACCACGTATAAATAACCCAATGGTTAAAATGTATGAGAGAAATACTAAGTACGTCCCAGAACTTTATAATTATTACTATTATGCTAAAAAGAATTTTAATTCAAAATTTGATATAACATATAAAATATATACTCCAAAATTAACAGAGTATATATTAGAAATAAAACCAGATTTAATAATATCTACATTTCCATCAGCTGCTGGATGTGTTCATGATTTTAATTCAAAAAAAGAAAATACACCTATACCATGTATCACAGTTATCACTGATGTTGTAGATAGTTTAGAGTGGATTTTCCCAAATACTGATATGTATTTTGTACCTACATATGAAATTAAGCATAGGTATGTTCAAAAAGGATTAAATCCTGATATTTTTAGAGTTACCGGTGTTCCAACAGATAAAAGATTTAATATAAAAAACAAAGTATATTTCAAAGATGGCAAATATAATGTACTTCTTATGGGTGGGGGAAGAGGTTTATTCGACTTTGATGAAGATTTTATTAGATGGTTAGATGAATTTTGTGATGATTATAAAGATAAGCTTCATGTTACTATTATAACAGGAAAAAATGAAAAACTATTTAATAATTTAAAAGTGAAAAAACCATTAAAAAATATAGAAGTATTAGGATTTGTAACTAATATGCCAGACTTACTTAGAGATAATGACCTTTTAGTAACTAAACCAGGTGGTGCAACTTTATTTGAGGCAATAAATGCACAAATCCCAATTATAATAAAAACACCAAAAGTAGGTCAAGAAATCGAGAATTCAAAGTTTATAATAGATAAAGGAATCGGTATAGTATATAATAATGCTGCTGAATTACAAGAGATTTTTGATTTAATGGTAAATGGCGATTTAGATCATCGATTTAATTTTATGTTGGAAAACTTAGTCCACGTAAAGAAAAATATAAACCCTGAAAAAATAGGCGATTATGTAATGGAACTTTTATAAAATTAGCTTCGCTAATAGCGCCAACGAATCAAAGATTCCGTTGCTTAAAATTCGCTTCGCTCATG
>CAMEPL010000019.1 GCA_945931665.1 uncultured Clostridium sp.
AGTAACAGTATTATCTACGGCTAATGGATGGTCAAAAATAAACTACAATGGTAAAGCTGGATACGTAAGTAGTACATATTTACAAAGTACAGTACCAGGTGGTTCAACTAGCAATAGTGGAAGCAACAATACTGTTTCAGCAAGCGCTAGTGCAGTAATAGCATATGCAAAAACTTTATTAGGAAAACCATATGTATGGGGTGCTCAAGGACCAAATAGTTTCGATTGTTCAGGATTTACATACTATGTATTTAAAAATAAAGCTGGTATAATACTTCCAAGAACATCAAGTGCACAAAGTAAATATGGAAAAGCTGTAAGCAAAAGTAACTTAAGAGCTGGAGATTTAGTATTCTTTGATACTAACGGAGCTAATAATGGACAAGTTTCACACGTTGGACTTTATATAGGAAATGGACAAATGATACATGCGTCTTATAGCCAAAAGAAAATAGTAATTGATAACTTTAATAGCAGTTACTATCAAAGAACTTTTGTAAATGCAAGAAGAGTTTTATAATACGGTATTTCGGATTATAAAATAAATATTAATAAAGTAATTTATTAAGATAATTAGTATATATATAATTTAGTGAATAAGCGGTATAACAAGAGATGTTATACCGCTTTTATTTAAATTTAAAAGATATATTTATGTATAAAATTCGATTTTGGAGGATTATTTCAAACAATACAAACTATAGAGTTAATCAATAGTTTGGTTATGTAAGAACAAAACAATGAAAAAAGTAAAAAAATGTAAAAAGATTATTGACAATAATGTATACAGATAATATAATGAATACATAGGAAATTAAGTTACAAAATTTATGTTTGAAAAACTTAAGTATTATCATTAAACTAGTGGTGAGTTTATGATGATTAACTATTCTGTAAATTTTTTCTAACTTAATTCATATTCTACTTTCCCCAAAGTTAGAATTTTTAAAACAATAACGACCCCGTCTTATACTAACGAACGTATAGGACATTATTTCATAGTAACCATACCCAAATGGTTGCTATTTTTTTTGATTAAAGAGATTTTAGAGAAATATTATAAGAAGAAAAAACACGGCAAGAAAACTCGCCGTGTTTTAGTCGTATTTTTTGTGAGTGAATGGAATTTGGAATTTAATTAAACATTCGCCTTCATTAGTAAAATAAAGCGAAGTATCTAGATATTTTATAAACCCAGGATAAATTGGAGTTAAATTTTTAAAATCTATCCACTCGATAAGGTTTTCAAAATATTCATCAAAAGTATCTTTAGACAATTTAGTTATAGTTTCGATATAATTTGATTCTGGTATAACTAATATATCTTCTAAGTCTTTATTTAACTTAAATTCTTCAGCACTTATTTCCGTATAATATTCTTGATTTTCAGAGATTTTACCTAGTTCAAAAAAATCGAATAGACCTATAGAATCAAACTCCTTTCCGTAAAATGAAAAAACAAATTTATCGATTATTTCTAAGAAATTATGAGAAGTATCTAATAAGCTCTTCTTTGAGATACAACATTTATCTGTTTTAACCTCGTTTTTAAGTTTTTTAAAATAGCGCTGTTTATATGATTTTACTACGGGAACATTGATCATCAAGTTGCTAGAGTTTACTTCTTCTAAAGTATCTTTAAAAATTTTTTCTATCTTTTTAATTGAGGCTACTTTTTCTAATAGTGCTTTGTGGTGATTTTTAAGAATTGTATGTTGAACCTCAATATCGGAGTGAAGCAGTAGTTTGATGTCATTGATAGATAAGTCTAAATCACGTAAAGTTTTAATATGATTAATTATTGATATATCTCCGATAGTATAATATCTGTATCGATTGTTGGGATTTTTTTTAGATTGTATTAAACCTATTTTATCGTAATATCTCAATGTATCGATAGAGAGACCTGTAATTTGCGAAGTCTCACTTATATTAAAAGTTAAATCTTTCATTTATATGTCTCCTATTAATTGTTTAAAATATTTCTATAATGAACTTGACTATGGAGTTACTCCATAGTTTACTATATAAGTATAGAAAAAATAGAAAAATTAGTCAAATCTTAATTGATTATATTTTAACAAGTTTTGTTTATATTTTGTTATTGTTTTAAAATTTTATTTTGGGGAAAATGAATATGTTTTGTTCGGGAGAAGGCTGTATCATTGAGATACAGCCTTCTATTGATTTTATATAAAAATTTGTATCACAAGTCTTTGAATAAATATGTTCTTGGTGTAAAATATATCTAAATGAAAATTATCTATTTAATTAAATTAAATTAAATAAGATGTAATTACCGATTGGTAAAATTAAAAAATTGGGAGATAGATATGAAGAAGAATTACGACATAATAGCATTCGATTTAGACGGGACAATAACAGCTTCAGACAGAGGGATAACTAATTCTATGAAAGTGGCACTTAGACATTTTGGAATAGAAAAAGATGCAGAGTCACTAAAAAGACACATAGGACCATCATTAACTGAAACTTTCAGAGAATATGTAGGCGATGATGAAGAACAAATACAATTAGCAATAAAAAAATACAGAGAATATTATGTTGCTGGAGGTATGTTAGAAAACGAAGTATATGAAGGTGTAGAAGAAACTCTAAAAGAAATTAGAAATAGAGGGAAAAAAATAATATTAGCATCGTCAAAACCAATGGTTTACTGTGAAAAAATACTACAACATTACGGTTTAGACAAATACTTCGATTTTATAGGTGGAAGTAACTTAGATGAAACTCGCTGTAAAAAAGTAGAAGTTATATCTTTCTCATTAGAAAGCATAGGAGAAACTCCGGGATCAAATGTACTTATGGTTGGGGATAGAGAGTATGATGTATTAGGAGCAAAACAATTACAAATGGACTCAGTAGGTGTTTTATTCGGATATGGAAACAAAGAAGAATTACAAGAAGCTGGGGCTACTTATATAATAGATAAAATGACTGATCTTTTAGAGATAGTTTAATTTAAACAACAAAAGTGTAGGTTTATGTATATAAATTTACACTTTTTTTATAGCGTATAGGGAATTAAAAGACTAACTATTTTTTACTTTTTATGATTTTTAATATAAAAATAAGTTATGGATATAGGGAATAATATTACTAAAATTATCTGTAAAACTAATAAGAAAAGTATATAGTGATTTCCACATACCATACCAATAGGAAGAAAAACTATACTGCTAGAAAACCAATATGATCCCAAATTGTGGTGGATTTTTTTCCAAACATCATCGTCCATAAAATGCATAGGTATTTTAATACAAAATGTTGAGTTACGAGTACAATTTGAGAAAATATAGCCTAAAAATATAAAAATAAAACATATTATACAACTTAGTAAATTATAAAAATTAAATTTAGATAAAAAATCTTCTCCTTTAAGTGCAGTAAATAATTCAAGCATACTCAAAAGATTTATTGATATAAGAAACAGCATAGTGGCAGCATCGCTTACACTTTTTTCGGATTGTGATTCAAATGTTTCAATAAATACCTTAGGTTTAAAGTAAGTAAATACTGCTAATAAAAATGGAATAATTAGTACTTTTCCTTTATAATCCCAGTTTGCAATTTCTCCTAAAACTGTGTAATGGGAGGGCACTTGCTCTGGAATATAAGAATATATAAAAAGAGTTATAATCAACGGTGCAAACCCAATTAAATAATATATAGATTTTTTAAATAAAAGTTTTTTATTTTTACTTTGCATATATAATCTATTCCTCCAAATATTATAATATTATTTATTATAATATATCTTAAAAAGAAATACATCAAAAAATAAAAAATTGTGCGACTTTAATTGGCTATATAATTGTATGATATAATATATATGGGAAAAATAATATAAGGGGGAATTCAAATGGATTTATTTGAAGCTTTAAAAGGAAGAAGAAGTGTTCGTGCATATAAAGACGAACAAATTAAAGATGAAGAATTAAATGCTATACTAGAAGCAGGGGAATATGCTGCAACTGGAATGGGGAAACAATCTCCAATAATGATAGTTGTTCAAGACAAAGAAACTATAGCACAATTATCAAAAATGAATGCTAAAGTATTTGGAAAAGAAGGAATGGATCCATTTTATGGAGCACCAACAGTAGTTATCGTACTAGCAGACAAAAATATGCCAACTTGCGTTGAAGATGGAAGCTTAGTAATGGGGAACTTAATGAATGCTGCCTATGGATTAGGTGTAGGTTCTTGCTGGATTCACAGAGCAAAAGAAGAATTTGAAAGCGAGGAAGGAAAGGCTCTTCTTAAAAAATGGGGCGTAGAAGGCGATTACATAGGCGTTGGCCACTGTATATTGGGATATGCAAAGGAAGAACCAAAACAAGCAGCACCTCGTAAAGAAGGATATGTAGTTAGAGTTTAATAGATAGATTTAAATATATATAAATGGATTTCGTTTTTCGAAATCCATTTTTTATACAAATAAGTTGTTTATAACATATTATTTATAGTGTATAATATTGTAATAAATAAAATTTTAACATAATACATTTTAATAAATAAAAATGTTAAAAATAAAAACATACGTAATTATGAAAATAAAACAGAAAGGGTTTAATTATGACAAAAAAACTTTTTTACAATGGAGATATATTAACTCTTGAAGATGAATTATACGCAGAAGCTGTTTTAGTAGAAGACGGGAAAATTAAAGCAGTAGGCAAAAAAGACGAGATTATGAGAAATAACGAAGATGCTGAGATGATAGATTTACAAGGAAAAACTTTAATGCCATCATTTATAGATGCACACAGTCACTTCTTTGGATATGCAAACAGCAAATTACAAGTATCATTAGAAGATGCAGTTGATTTTGAAGATATAGCAAACAGAATTAAAACATTTATAGAAAAAAACAATGTTCCAGAAGGTGTGTGGATAAATGCTAATAATTTCGACTACAACACATTAGCAGAAAAAACTTATCCAAGAATAGATTTCTTAGATGAAGTTGTGCCAAACAATCCAATTATAATTTCAAACAAATCAGGACACAATGGACTTGTTAACTCTCTTGGAATGAAAGAATTAGGAATAACAGTAGACACTCCAGACCCAGAAGGTGGAGTAATATTTAAAGAAAATGGAAAGCTTAATGGATATCTTGAAGAAAATGCGTTTATAAATAACGTTCAAAGAGTTCCAATGTCATCAACTGAAGACCTTATGAAAGCAGTACTTCAGGCGCAGGATGACTATGCTTCTTATGGAATAACAACTATGCAAGAAGGTATGGTAGTTCCACTATTAGCCGATTTACTAGCTTATATGGCACATGCAAAAATGATGAAAATCGACTATATAGCTTATGTAGATATAAGAGAAAGAGAAAAAATCTTTGAAAAACTTCAAGGATGTATAAATAAATACAACAACCACTTTAAAATAGGCGGGTTTAAAACTTTCTTAGATGGTTCACCACAAGCGAGAACTGCTTATATGAGAACCGATTATCAAGGAGAAGAAGGGTATAGAGCTTATCCAGTTATGAGTGGAGAAGAACTAGAAGGCTTAATTGAAATAGCATTAAAAGAAAAAATGCAAATATTAGCTCACTGTAATGGAGATGCTGCAGTAGCTCAATATTTAGAACAATACAAAAAAGCAAAAGAAAACTTAAATACGGACGTAGATATAAGACCAGTTATAGTTCACGCACAACTAATGGGACTTGATCAATTACCAGAAGTTAAAAAACTAGGTATGATACCATCATTCTTCGTGGCTCACGTTTACCACTGGGGTAATATCCATGTTCAAAACTTCGGACTAGAAAGAGCTAGTCAAATATCTCCTGCAAAAGCAGCTTTAGATTTAGGAATTAAATTTACATTCCACCAAGATGCTCCAGTTATCGAGCCAAACATGCTTGAAACAATCTGGATAGCTTGCAATAGAAAAATGAAAGACGGCACAGTATTAGGTGAAGAACAAAGAATACCAGTACTTGCTGCAATAGAAGCTGTTACAAAAAATGCAGCTTATCAATACTTTGAAGAAGATATAAAAGGAACAATAAAAGAAAATAAATTAGCTGACTTAATAATACTTGATAAAAACCCATTAAAAGTCGATGTAGATGATATAAGAAATATAAAAGTTTTAGAAACTTTCAAAGAAGGAAACTCTATCTATAGAGCATAGAAGTAATAAATTATATTTTAAAAAAGTAAGGGATATATAGATATATAATTTATAAAATTAAAAATAATACATCAAAGAATAACACTTTAACTCGAAAGAGCTCGATTTACTTTAGTAAATGAGCTCTTTTTGTATACATATATAAGATTTGTCTCTTTTAAAAGTTTACAAATAATGTATAATTAAATATAACTTAATTGTATTAAATATCAATGTTATAGAAAAGGGAAAATACCTTATATTATATCACTTAAAGGAATTTATATTATAAATGCAGAAAACATAATAAATTATATAAAATAGAGGGGGAGTAATATGTTTGATAAAGCTTACGTTACAAAGGATGTTGAACAGATTGGCCTAGATGACAGAAATTTTCCTGATATAATTGACTTAGGTTTTAAAAGCCATGGAAGTGATTTGTGTGGAGTTATGCTTACACCTCAAGGTGAGGGGCCGCACCCAACAGCAATATTATTACATGGATTTCCGGGATATGATGACCCGATAGATTTAGCTCATGCACTTAGAAGATGCGGCATGAATGTATTGAAATTTCACTATAGGGGTTCTTGGGGTGTAAAAGGTACTTTTTCGTTTGCTAATTGTATAGAAGATGTAAAATGCGCTATTGATTTTTTAGTAGATGAAAAAACAGTAAAAGAATTTGATATAGATACAAATAATTTATTTTTAGTAGGACATAGTATGGGAGGATTTTTGACTTTAAATCATGCTTGTGATAAAAGGATAAAATCATCTGTAGCAATAAGTCCGTATGATTTTGGACTTATTGGCAAAATAGGTCATTATAATCAAAAGGAAAAAGATGAGGCATTTGATATGTATAAGACTGCATTAGTCCCTTTAAACAATACTAGTGCAGAAAAATTAATGCAAGAGTGCCTAGACAATGGGCACAAGTGGAATCTTCCAGATCAGGCAGAGTCACTAGCTAATGAAAAAATATTGATAACTGTAGCGAATGGAGACGTTATAAGTAAAAAGTATTTACATCACGATATTTTGGCAAAAGAGATTAAAAAATATAATAAGGGCAATTTAACTGAAAAATTTATTGATGCAGACCACTGTTATTCTAACAAGAGAATTTGGTTAGCTCAAACAATTGCCGAATTTTTAGAAAAACAAATTTATATTAGAAAATGAGGTAGACAACAATGGAGGCAATATTAAAAGTGGATATAAAAGAAGCAGCAAGAGAAAATAGAGATTATGTTATCTCACTTAGAAGACATTTTCATCAATACCCAGAACTTAGTATGGAAGAATTTGAAACTAGTAAAAAAATAAAAGAAGAACTAGACAAAATGGGGATAGAATATATTAGTGCTGGAGGAACTGGAGTTATTGCTGATATAAAAGGGAGTAAACCTGGAAAAACAATAGCTTTAAGAGCAGATATGGATGCTTTACCAGTTGAAGAACTTACAGAATGTGATTTTAAATCAAAAATAGATGGCAATATGCACGCTTGTGGTCACGATACACATATGGCGATGCTTTTAGGGGCTGCAAAGATACTTAATGGAATGAAAGATGAGATAAACGGTACAGTTAGATTAATATTCCAACCGTCAGAAGAAAATGCAAAAGGAGCACCTGCAATGATAAGAGATGGGGCAATTGACGGTGTTGACAGTATATTTGCAATACATATATGGGCACAAATTCCAGTAGGAAAGGTCTCATTAGAAGCTGGCCCAAGAATGGCTTCTACAGACTGGTTCTATATAGATGTAAAAGGAAAAGGTGGACACGGCTCACAACCAGAAAACTGCATAGACGCAGTTGTTGTAAGTTCTGCAATAGTTATGAATTTACAAACATTAGTAAGTAGAGAAACGAGACCGCACAATCCATTAGTTCTTTCAATTGGATTATTAAATTCAGGAACTAAATTAAATGTCATAGCAGAAGAAGGACATATGGAAGGAACAACTAGATGCTTTGATCCTGAGCTTAGAAAACAACTTCCTATAAAAATGGAGAGAATAATAAGAAGCACAGCTGAAGCGTTTGGTGCAACTGCTACATTAGAATATGACTTTGCAGGTTCAGCAGTAGTAAATGATGAACAATGTGCTGAAATAGGACAAGGTTCTGTTGAAAAAATATTAGGCAAAGAAGGCAACTATCAATTTGAAAAAGTTACAGGAGGAGAAGATTTCTGCTATTATTTAGAGCAAATTCCAGGAGTATTAGCGTTTGTAGGATGTAAAAATGATGAAAAACAATGTTGCTATGCCCACCACAACGGGAAATTTGCAATAGATGAAGACAGTTTAGAAATAGGAACTGCTTTATATGCTCAATATGCAGTTGATTTCTTAAATAAATATGAAAAGTAATATAATAGATTAGAATTACATATTTAATCGTAAATAGATAAAAAAGAAGCATACAAAATACTCGTATGCTTCTTTTTTTTTATTAAAATGTGCTATTATTTAATTAGTACAAAATCTAATTATTAGGAGGGTGCTAATGGATAAATACAGGATAAAAGAATTTATAAATAAATATAAAAGACCATTTTATATTTATGATGAAAAAGTAATAGCAGAGCAGATTAGCAAATTAAAATCTAATTTTCCAGAGTTTGAATTTTTATATTCTATAAAAGCAAATCCAAACAAGAATATTGTTGAATTTTTAGCGGCAAACAATATCGGTGGTGATGCAGCATCTAAAAATGAGGTTTTTAAATCAGCAAATGCAGGAATACCAAAAGAAAAAATTATATATTCGGCTCCCGGAAAGACTAAAGAAGATATAGAAGAGACATTTGACAAATGTATAATTACGGCAGATAGTTATCATGAGTTAAGTTTGATAAATGAAGTGGCAAAAGAGCACAACACTGTTTTGAGAGTCGGTATAAGAATTAACTCAAATTATGCAATTGAAGGCGGGGATATACTCCCAAGCAAATTCGGTATAGATGAAGAAAGCTTGTTGCCACACAAAATATTTATAGATTCACTTGAAAATATAAAAGTATGTGGGATTCATGTGCACTTAAAATCTCAGATATTAAATTATGAAACAATATACAATTACTATAAAGATGTGCTGGAGTTGGCTGTATTTTGCACTCAAAAAATGGGGTTTGATATGGAGTATATTAATTTTGGCGGTGGACTCGGCATTGCATATTCACATAGAGAAGATGAACTTAATATAGATTTATTAGGCCAAAAATGTAAGGACTTAATAAAACAATTTAAAGAAAAGTTAAATTGCAGACTTATTATAGAATCAGGAAGATTTTTAGTTTGTAAAAGTGGTACATATGTAACATATATAGTAGATAAAAAAATATCACGAGGAAAAACTTATTTAATAGTGAAAAATGGATACAATGGTTTCCATAAGCCTACTTTATCAGAGATGGTATTAAATTATACAAAAGTACCACCACAAGAAATTAAGCCTACAGAGCCGATGTTTACATCTTATGATGCATATAAAATAGATGTTTTAAATGACAGTGATGAAAAAGAAACAGTTACTGTTTGTGGCAATTTATGTACCGCAGCAGATTTACTTGCAAAGGATGTAGTACTTAATAAGGCTCAAATTGGGGATATTATAACAGTTACAAATGCGGGAAGCTATGCATTTACACTAAGTCCATTGCTATTTTCTAGCCACGATATACCTTATGAATTTTATATAAATTCAAAGGATGAAATCATAATTAGTGAATATTAAAATGACTAAAAATATATTAAAATGATAATTTATTAAAAAATACGAAGAAATATAAAATTATAATAAAAACAATAATAAATAAAATATAAAGTTACATTTTGGGAGGTAGAGATATGTTAAAAACAACTAAAATAACAGATCCAGAAGTATATCAAATAGTAGCTGACGAATTAGAAAGACAAAAATACAACATAGAAATGATAGCATCAGAAAGTTCAGCACCAACAGAAATATTAGAATTAATGGGAAGTGTATTTGTAAACAAAACTGAAGAAGGTCTTCCAGGAAAGAGATATCAAGCAGGTTCACAAAATGCAGATAGAATTGAAAATCTTTGTATTGAAAGAGCTAAAAAAGCTTTTGGCTGTGAATATGTAAATGTTCAAGCTTATTCAGGTGCAACTGCAAACTATACAGTATTTAATGCAGTATTAGAGCCAGGGGACAAAATACTTGCTATGAGACTTGACCACGGTGGTCATTTAAGCCATGGTTCTCCAGCAAATTTTATGAGTAAAATATTTAATTATGAACATTATGGTGTAAATGATGAAGGTTTTATAGATTATGATGAAGTCGAAAGAAAGGCATTAGAATTTAAACCTAAAATGATAATAGCAGGAGCAAGTGCATATCCAAGACTGATCGATTATAAGAAAATGAGAGAAATAGCTGATAAAGTAGGGGCTTATTTGATGGTGGATATGGCTCATATTTCAGGACTTATAGGGGCTGGTGTGATTCCTTCTCCAATTCCATATGCTGATTTTGCGACATCTTCTTGTTCAAAAACAATCTGTGGTCCTAGAGGTGGATTTGTAATGTGCAAGGAAAAATACGCTAAAGCATTAAACAGAGCAACATTCCCAGGAACTCTAGGTTCTATACAAATAAACGGCATTGCTGCAAAAGCTAATATGTTTAAGAGAGTTAGAGAGCCAGAGTTTATAAAAACAATGCAGAGAGTTTTGGACAATGCAAAAACTCTAGCAAAAGAATTAGAAAATAGAGGATTTAAAATAGTAAGTGGTGGTACTGACAATCATACAGTATTAGTAGATTTAAGACCAAAAGGAATAACTGGTAAACAATTTGACCAAACTCTTGAAAAAATCGGAATAACAGTAAATAAAAATACTATACCAAATGACCCAGAAAGCCCATCTGTAACAAGTGGTGTTCGTATAGGCCTTACTGCAACATCTGAAAGAGGATTTGGCGCTCATGAAATGGCTGAAATAGCAGATATAATGAATACTGTTGCTGAAAATATAGAAGATGAAAAAGTGCTAGAAGAGTGCAAGACTAAAGCTAGAGCATTAGCTGCAAGATTTCCATTATATCCAGATGGATATTTTGAAGATTAATTAAACTAAATTACAATTTGCTTAGTATAAATAAAAAATAAAAATAAATGAAAAAAACTGGCTGCTATATTTAATAGTAGTCAGTTTTTGTGATATAATGGACAGATTTTGTAAACTATAATAATATATATAAGTACGTTTATTAAAATACATACAACTTATTCAAATTATAAAAGTTTTATACATAAATTACGATGAATTTATAAGAAATATATTTTTAAATAAAAGAAAATATGAGAGGAGATAAAAATGAGTAAGTATATTATGGCACTGGATGCTGGGACGACTAGCAACAGATGTATATTATTTAATAAAAAAGGTCAGATAATTAGTGTGGCACAAAAGGAATTCACTCAATATTTTCCGAAACCAGGTTGGGTTGAGCACGATGCAAATGAAATATGGTCATCTCAACTTGGCGTTGCTGTTGAAGCTATGGCAAAAATCGATGCAACTGCAGATGATATAGCAGCTATAGGTATAACTAATCAAAGAGAGACGACAATAGTTTGGGATAAAAATACAGGTGAGCCAGTATACCATGCGATAGTTTGGCAATGTAGAAGGACTTCACAATACTGCGATGAATTAAAGGTAAAAGGTCTTACAGATAAATTTAGAGAAAAAACAGGACTTATAATAGACGCTTATTTTTCAGGAACTAAGTTAAAATGGATTTTAGATAATGTAGAAGGTGCCAGAGAAAAGGCAGAAAATGGAGACTTGTTATTTGGAACAGTTGAAACTTGGCTAATTTGGAAGTTAACTAAAGGAAAAGTACATGTTACAGATTATTCAAATGCATCTAGAACTTTGCTTTTCAATATTAACGAATTAAAATGGGATGATGAAATTTTAGAAGAGTTAAACATTCCAAAATGTATGTTGCCAGAAGTAAAACAATCAAGTGAAGTTTATGGATATTGTGACCATTCCTTCTTAGGAGGTGAAATTCCTATATCAGGAGCGGCAGGAGACCAACAAGCGGCTCTATTTGGACAAACTTGTTTTAAACCTGGTGATGCTAAAAATACATTTGGAACAGGATGTTTTATGCTTATGAATACAGGTGAGACACCAGTTTATTCAGATAATGGGCTTGTGACTACTATAGCATGGGGGCTTGACGGAAAAGTTAACTATGCATTAGAAGGATCAATATTTGTTGCAGGAGCAGCAATCCAATGGCTTAGAGATGAGCTTAAAATAATAGAGTCAGCAGCAGATTCTGAACATATGGCAAACATGGTGGAAGATACTAATGGATGTTATGTAGTTCCTGCATTTACAGGGCTTGGGGCACCATATTGGGATCAATATGCAAGAGGAACAATTGTTGGAATAACTCGTGGAGTTAATAAATATCACATAGTTCGTGCAACTTTAGAGTCGCTTGCTTTCCAAGTAAATGATGTACTTGAAGCTATGAAAGCAGACTCAAAAATAGAGTTAGAATCATTAAAAGTTGACGGAGGAGCAAGTCAAAATAATTTATTAATGCAGATGCAATCAGATATAATAAATGCTCCAGTAGAACGCCCAAGATGTGTTGAGACGACAGCAATGGGAGCCGCATATCTAGCAGGACTGGCAGTAGGTTATTGGAAAAGTAAAGAAGAAGTTATTAAAAATTGGGAGATAGACAGAGTATTTACTCCTCAAATATGTGAAGAAAAAAGAGTTAAAAAGATAAAAGAGTGGCATAAAGCAGTTGGATGCTCGTATGGGTGGGCAAAAGAAGACTAAATTTAAGCTTGATATAGATTAAAGTTTATAAAAAATGAGTATTACTAAACATTAACGTATTTAAGATAAAGTTAATATTATAGTAGTATAGTAATTTATATAGAAATAATATACCCCTATGGAATAAATCCATAGGGTTTTTAAATGAAAGGATTAGTATTATGATATTGCCAAAAAGACTTAAAAAAGGTGATACAATAGGTGTCATTGCTCCTTCAGGACATTTACGTGAAGTTAATATTGATGATGTCAAAAAATCATTGATAGAAAGAGGATACAAAGTAAAAATGTACGAAAGTTGTTACTCTGTAGATAGAGGATATCTTTCAGGAAAAGATGAGCTAAGAGCAAAAGACTTGCAAGATGCATTTGAAGATAAAAATATAGATGCAGTATTTTGTATAAGAGGGGGATATGGAGCAGCAAGATTATTAGATTTAATAGATTTTGATATAATTAAAAACAATCCAAAGGTATTTTTAGGATTGTCTGATATAACGGCTCTGCATATTGTATTTAATCAAAAGTGTAACTTAGTAACTTATCACGGGCCAGTCGGAAGAAGATTTGTAGATATGGACGAATATACAGAAGAGTCAGTATTAAAAAATATATCTACATGTGATGAGATAAATTTTCAAAATCCAACAGGAGAAGAAATTATAACATTATATGACGGAATATGTGAAGGTGAAATTGTAGGTGGAAATCTTAGTTTGATAAACACATCTTTGGGGACTGAATATGAAATAGATACGAAGGATAAAATACTATTTATCGAGGAAACTAGTGAATATGTGTACAACGTTGACAAAATGATAAACCATCTACACATGGCAGGTAAATTTGAAGATTGCAAGGGAATAATATTTGGAGATTTTGATAATTGCAGAAAAGTTAGAGATGAAGATTGGTCAGTTGAAGAAATAGTAGATGAAATTGCAAAAAGATATAAAAAGCCGACAATTTACAACTTGCAAAGCGGTCATTGCCTTCCTGTTGGAACAATTCCAATGGGTGCAATGTGTTATTTAGATGCTACAAATAAAAAGATTAAATTTGATTATTTAAACTGCTAAAATAGAAAATAATAAATAATATAGAGAATAGCTAAGGAGGAAATATGCAAAAAATCACAACAGTATTATTTGATTTAGATGGGACACTAATTCCCTTTGACCAAAATGAGTTTATAGAAGCTTATTTACACCACATAACAAATAAATTTGTTCCAATGGGATACGATAAAGAAATACTTATAAAGGCATTGTGGGATGGAACAGGAAGTATGGTCAAAAATGATGGGAAAGTAATGAATAGAGATGTATTTAAATCAACTTTTACAGAGTTAATGGAAAAAGAATACGACGAAATGGAAGATGATTTTATGGAGTTTTATGAAAAGGAATTCGACAATGTAAAAGAAACATTACAAGAAAAAGTAAATAGAGCAGAATTTATAAAAACTATAAAAGACAAAGGATTAAAAGTAATTTTAGCAACGAATCCAATATTCCCAAAAGTAGCAGTACAGACAAGATTAAATTGGATAGGTCTTAGTTTAGATGATTTTGACTATGTTACAACTTTTGAAAATAGCCATTACTGCAAACCAAATTTAGAATATTATAAAGAGATTTTTGAAAATATAGGTTCAAAACCAGAGGAATCTATAATGGTTGGAAATAATGCATTAGAAGATATGATAGTAAGTGAGTTGGGTGTTAGGACTTTCTTAATTACTGATAACCTTGAAAACCCTCAGAAAATAGATATAAATAAATTTGAAAATGGAAGCTTTGATGTTATAGCTGAAAAAGTTTTAAATATATTATAATTTCCGCTATAAAAAATATTATACAAAAAATATTGACAAAAAATAGAATAATATATATAATAATAAATCATAAAGTTAAACAAAATTTAAAAAATAAATTCAACGAAAAAGAGAGTAGCATAAATTAATTTGATAGAGAGTCTGGGACGGTGGAAGCTGGGCATTGAAATTTTTGTGAAAAGAGCTTTGGAGAAGACTGCAGGAAATTAGTATGGCAGTCGGTGTTCTCGCCTTAAGAGATAGAGTGGGTAAGTTTTTTCTTACCAATAAGAGTGGTAACGCGGTAATTTCGCCTCTTGGATTTTTTCCAAGAGGCTTTTTTAATTATTAAAAAGCGTCTACTTTATTGTGGGGAAAAGTTTATCAATAAGAGTGGTACCGCGATAATTCGCCTCTTAGTATTTTATACTAGGAGGCTTTTTTAGTATAAAAAAGAAATTATATTTATTTTTTTAAAATATGCATGAAACCTAAAAAAATAAAAGTCAGTATTTTCTTGTTAATTAAAATAGTTTGAAAAAAGTGAAAAGTTAGAAAAGGAGAAGGAAGATGGAAGCATTACAATCACAAAAAGAAAAAGAAATTAAAATGAAAAAGAAATTTGCAATGCCAAATACATTAGTAATTATGGCAGTAGTTATTGCATTAGTAGCAATAGCGACATATTTAATACCAGGGGGAGCATACGACAGAGTTATGAACGACCAAGGTAGAGAAGTAGTTGTAAGTGGAACTTATAAAACAATAGCAAGTCAACCACAAAGTTTATTTGAAATATTACAAGCACCAATTGAAGGTATAGTTCAAGGTGGAGAAATTATAGCATTCTTATTTATCGTTGGTGGAGCTTTTAGTATAGTTTCAAAAACTAAAGCTATCGACTTAGGAATATTAAAAATAGTAAACGTATTTAAAGGGAAAGAAATTTTAGTTTTACCAATATTGATGTTTATGTTCTCAATTGGTGGAGCGACGTTTGGTATGAGTGAAGAGGCAATTGCATTTGTAGCAGTTTTAATGCCACTAGTATTAGCGCTAGGATACGACAGTATAGTTGCTCTAGCAATTACTTACTTAGCATGTAACCTTGGATTCTCAGCAGCGATGCTTAATCCATTTACAGTAGGTATAGCACAATCAATAGCAGGTATACAATTATATTCAGGTGTTGAGTTCCGTACAGTAGTTTGGTTTGTGACAACTCTTGTAGGATGTGGATTCGTTATGTTCTATGCTATGAAAATTAAGAAAAATCCAGAACTTAGTCCAATGTTTGAGCATGATCAAATTAAGCGTGAACAATTACAAAGTACAGAAGCAGAACATACTGAATTTACATTCAGACATAAAATAATAATAGGTGCATTATTTGTGGCACTAGGTTTAGTAGTATATGGCGTTTTAAAATTAGAATTCTGGATACCACAAATAGCTGCAGTATTTTTAGGATTAGGTCTTATAAGTGGTATAGTTGGTAAATTAACACCAAACGAAATAGCAGAAGCATTTACAGCAGGGGCAAAAGATATGATAGGAGCAGCTATTATGATAGGTCTTGCTAAATCAGTAATGATAATAGCTCAAAATGCTAACATAATAGATACAATATTATTTAACTTAGCTAATGTTGTTGGTCAATTACCATCATTAATAGCATCTTATATAATGTTCGTAATCCAAATGTTTATAAACTTCTTCGTAAGTTCAGGTTCAGGACAAGCTGCACTTACTATGCCAATACTTGCACCACTTGGTGACTTAGTTGGAATCTCTCGTCAATTAAGTGTTTTAATATACCAACTAGGTGATGGGTTCTCTAATGCTATGTTCCCAACATCAGGAGTATTAATAGCTTGCTTAGGTATGGCTGGAGTTCCATATGGAAAATGGTTAAAATGGATATTACCTCTACAAGCGATATTATTTATGACAGCAATAGGATTTATAACAATAGCCTCTTTAATAGGATGGGTTTAAGATTAGATTTTTAGGGGAGAAGTATTATGAAAAATATTTTATTAGAAGAAGGAAAAAAACTACACACTCAAATGTGTGAAATAAGTGATTATATATATGCAAATCCTGAATTAGGAAATGAAGAGTTTAAGTCGTCTGCAAAATTAATAGAGTTTTTAGAAGAACATAATTTCACTGTTGAAAAAGCCCTTCTAGGAATAGAAACATCATTTAGAGCAACATACGACAGCAAAAAGCCAGGAGCGACTATCGGATACTTATGTGAATATGATGCTCTTCCTGAAATAGGACATGGTTGTGGACATAACATGATAGGTGTTATGTCGGCAGCTGCTGGTATAGCTTTAAGTAAAGTTATAGATGAAGTTGGAGGAAAAATCATAGTATATGGTACTCCAGCAGAAGAGACAAACGGAGCAAAAGTTGTATTTGCAGAAGAAGGAATATTCGACGAGCTTGATGTTGCAATGCTTGTTCATCCAAGTGATGTAAATATGAAAAGTGGAACAACTCAAGCACTTTACCCATTAGAATTTAGATATAAAGGTAAAACTGCACATGCTGCAAGTTGTCCACAAGATGGAATAAACGCACTTAACAGTGTAATCCAATTATTCAACGGAATTGACGCACTTCGTCAACACGTAACTCCAGATGTTAGAATGCACGGAATAATAGTAAAAGGTGGAGTTGCGGCAAATGTGGTTCCAGACGAAGCAGTTGCTCAATTTTACTTTAGAGCAGCAACTAAAGAAACTTTAGACGATGTGCTTACTAAAGTTAAAAATATTGCACAAGGTGCAGCACTTATGACTGGTGCAACTTTAGAAATGGAAAGATATGAGTTCCCTAACGACAACTTAGTAACTCATGAAAACTTATCTGAAGCATTTAATCAAAATTTGAGAGAGCTTGGAATAACTGAAATAGCACCACCAAAATCATCTGGTTCAAGCGATATCGGAAATGTAAGTCATAAAGTACCTACAATTCACCCATATATACAAGTATCATCTTGTCCAGCACCAGGTCATACTGTTGAATTAGCAGAAGCAACAGTTTCTGATTTAGGTCACGAAAGACTTCTTACTGGGGCAATGGCGCTTGCTTATACAGGATATGATGTTTTACTTGGAAAAGTTGATTTATCAAGATAGTAATATAGATATTTACAGATTTGGTTTTATATAGAGCCGTGGCAATTATGCCACGGTTTTTTTGCGTTATTTAAAAGATTGAGCATATTTAAGTATCAAATAATAAGTTATATATTAATCAGGTATCAAAGTTACAATGTATAAGTAATTTATTTCCAGTATAAAAATTGCATATTTTACAACTTTGAAACAAGTTATTATCAGAATGTATACTCCTATAGATTATTATAATTACACAAGATAATTTAACACCAAGGAGAGATTGAGATGAGAAGATTTAATTTAAAAAAAATAGCAATAGTTTTAGGTATTAGTGGAGTTGTAATATGGGGTGGAAGTGTAACATTCGCAAAAATGATAGAAAAACACAATATAAAAGTTAACCAAGCCATTGCACAACAAAAAAAAGAACAAGAAGAGGCAGAAGCAAAGAAACCAATAATAGGGGTTAATGAAGAGGGTAAAAAATACACTTATGATGCAAAAAAAGTACAAGAAAAATTAAATAATCATGATTACACAAATGATGGCAAAAAGGTAGTATTTTTAACTTTTGATGATGGGACATCAAAGACAAATACACCGGAAGTATTAAGAATTTTAAAAGAAAACAATATAAAAGCAACATTCTTTTTAACAGGATCTAATATAGAAAATGGGGGAGAAACTGCTAAAGATTTAGTAAGACAAGAATTTAATAGTGGACATGCAATAGCAAATCACTCTTATAGTCATGATTTTAAATTATTATATCCAGGTCGCAATTTAGATATGGAAGCTTTCAAAGCAGATTATGAAAAAAACGATAAATTATTAAAATCTATATTAGGTGAAAACTTTACTACACATGTAATGAGATGCCCAGGTGGATATATGTCATGGAAAAACATGGACCCATTAAAAGATTATTTAAATGAAAATAAAATAGCATCTATAGATTGGAATGCTCTAAATGCTGATGCTGAAGGTCCAAAGAAAAACGCACAACAATTAGTTGATTTCGCTATAAAAACTGCTCAAGGAAAAGAAATGGTAGTACTATTAATGCACGACACATACGGAAAAGAAGAAACAGTTAAAGCTTTACCATCTATAATAAAATATTTCAAAGATAATGGATATGAATTCAGAACTTTAGTATAATATATAATAATTAAAATTAAAGAATAACTGGTGATAAAATGAAGTTTTGGAAAAAGATATTTCTATACTCATTAATATTATTCCTCTTATTATTCAACGGGGGAGGAATAATATTAATAGAGAAAATTCATAGTGAAAATCTAAACAATGCAATAAAATCTTTAATGTATAAATCTTTAAATGTAGAATCAGTTATGTACCTAAATGCAGATTACCTTGTGAATATAGAGGTAGATAGTGAATCTAATATGAAAAATTGGATGGATATTATTATAAATGGTTATTCAATAAACAATGTAGAACAATATAATACAGAATTATATTCTATGGAAAATAAAGAAATAACATCTGATTTAAAGCAAAAAATACAAGGCAAAAGAGAAGAAATTTTGCAGGCAAAAGAAGGTCAAAAGGCTTTTATCATAAGAAGTATAAATAATAAAAAATATGCATTTGTAAGTTCTGTGGTTAATTTGGAAAATAGAGATTTTAAATTGATTATATCTAGGGACATACAATATGTTTATAGTGAGAGAATTAATAATTATAAATTTTTTATACTTATTGATTTTATAATACTAATCATACTATCTATTGGAATGTATATAATTTCAAAAAAATTAACTAATCCATTAGTTAATTTAAGTAATATATCTAAAGATATTGCAAAAGGTGAGTACGATATAAGAGTTGCAGAAAGTAAAAAAAATGACGAGATAGGAGTATTAGAACATAATTTTAATCTTATGATAGACGTTATTGAACATAATATAGATGAACTAAAATCTTTAAATGAATCAAAACAAAGATTTATAGATAGTTTAAATCATGAAATTAAAACACCGATTACATCGATTATAGGTTATTCTGAACTTTTATTAAGAAGTAATGTAAGTGAAGAAATAAAACTTAAAGCTTATGAATATATCAATTCTGAAGCAAAGAGACTAGAAACTTTAAACTCAACATTATTAAAATTAACTTTAATAAGAGAAGAAAAGAATAGTTTAGGTAAGATAAATCTTAGAGAAACACTAAATAGCGTAGAAAATATACTGAGATATAAGCTTGAAAAAAAAGAGGTAAATTTAAATATAGAAATAGAGAATATAAATATTTTAGCTGATAAAGAGCTATTAGAAGTTTTGCTTACTAATATTATAGACAACAGTATTAAGGCCAGTAATCAAAATTCCAATATAAATATAAGTGGATATTATGAAAATGACAAATATATTTTAAAAATTATCGATTATGGTATAGGTATACCGAAGGAAGATTTAGATAAAATAGTGGAACCATTTTATATGGTAGATAAAGCGAGAACTAGAAAAAATAATGGAATAGGATTGGGGCTTTCTATATGCAGCGAAATTTGCGATATGCATAATATATCATTAGATATAGAAAGTGAATTAAATATGGGGACCGTAGTGATTTTAGGATTTGATAAGGAGAATTATTTTAATGAAATATAAAATAATAATAATCACAGTATTACTAATATCATCGATTGCTTTATTATCTATGTTTAATGTACAATATCCTCATACCTATAAAGAAAATGTATTATATAGTCAAAATGATATAAGTGGCTATAATGAAAAAGAAACTGAAAAAAGTAGTAATTTAGTAAATCGAAATGAAGCTATAAAAATAGCCAAATACTATATAGAAGACATATTAGGAAATGACTTAAGTAGTGATGAAAATAAAATGTATGTCAATTTATATAAAAATGATAGCAGCGCCGAATCATATTACTGGAATATAAGTTGGTCTAGTCCAAATTTAGCATGTGGTATAGAGATAAATACTATAAATAGACAGATAAACAATATATATGTTAATAGATATTTAAATAATAAGTATAATAATACAACACCTCCTATATTACTAAGTAAAGATGAAGTTTTTGATATTGTAGGAGATTTTATAGAAGCATTAGGATTTAACATGAATATGTATAGATTAGATATGAGTAATATGAATTTCAATATTGATGGATATCAAATTTGTACATTTATAAATAAAAATAATCCAAAAGATAAATTTGAGATTGATATTTCAATTACAGAAAAATTTATCACTAATTATGTTAGAAACCCATAAAAAGGAGACTTTTTAATGAAAATATTAGTAGTAGAAGATGAAGCCCCTATTAGAGATTTAGTATCTATAAATTTGCAACTAGTTGGTTATGAAGTATTTACAGCTGAAGATGGTATTATAGCACAAGAATTTTTAGAAAAACAAAAGGTAGATTTAATTTTACTTGATGTTATGATACCGGGAATAGATGGATTTTCTTTGATTGAAAAGATAAAAAAACACAATATACCAGTTATATTTGTAACTGCAAAAGAATCTGTCCTAGATAGAGTAAAGGGGTTAAGACTGGGAGCAGATGATTATATAATAAAACCATTTGAAACAATAGAACTATTAGCTAGAATAGAAGTAGTATTAAGACGATATAACAAAAATGACAATTATATTAGATTTAAAGACATAGAAGTAGATACAAAACAACGTACTGTTAAATTAAACGGTAAAGAAGTGTATCTTACAGTAAAAGAATATGAATTATTAATCTTGCTATTACAAAATAAAAATATGGCCTTATCTAGAGATCAGATACTAGAGAGAGTATGGGGATTTGAATATGGAGGGGAAACTAGAACAGTAGATATTCATATTCAACGTATTAGAGAAAAACTCGACTTGAAAAATAATATAAAGACTGTATTTAAAGTTGGATATAGATTAGAAGAATAGTAACAAACTCCTTTGAGGTGATTAATTGAATTCACAAAAAGGAGTTTTTTTATAGTGCATAGGAAATTATATTCATATTAAAACTATGTATAATTATAATTTTCGTATATGTGTTTCAAAGAAATCTACATTGAAAGGTCTTTAGAATAAAGATTTCTTTATTTATCATAGAAATTTACTTATAACTATATATTTTAATATAAGGGGGAGTTTTTATGAAATGCAATAGGTGCGGAAGTGAAGTTGAAGATAATAGTAAATTCTGCAGAGTTTGTGGTCAAAATCTACAAGATAAGAATATAGATGACTTACAAATAAATCAAGAGAAAGATAACTTAAACAAACAAACTGAACAAAAATATAAACAAAAGAATATTGATATTGATAATAATATAAATACACAAAAGGATAATAAAAGTACATTTAAAATTGTTGTAGGTGTATTTGCTGTAATAATAGTTATAGCATTTATATTTACTATAATTGTATCAAGCAGAGGAACATCAAAAGAAGTTGAAACTGTTAAAAATGGTAATTTTATAGACTACCCTGAATATGAAGGTTATACAACAATAGGAGCAGCATTTGAAAATTATTTTGATGATACTAAATGGCGATATTTTGTGTCAGATGATGGGTTAGATATAGTAGAGTTTGAGGGAGTATTTTTGTATTGTGATAAAGAGACAAATTGTTGTCTACAATTTGAACTCTATGATGACAACCATTTTGAGACATATGCATTAGAGTTTAATGGAGTTCCACAATCCAATATTATGATGAATGCACTTATCGATGAAGTTATGACTGATGCTCAATATATGGATGAATACTAAATTGTTAAATAATTAGGGGTGATATTATGACTGATGATCCTAACAATTCTAATAATGATAATAAGGGTGGTATACCTGTATATGTAATAATCATTTTAGTAATTATAATTATTGCTGTATTTATTTTTATTGGAAAATTATTAGATGCAGTTGAAAGTGTCTTTATGTCAGATGATTTTAAAGATGACGTAAATCATGCAGTAACAACAATACAACAAGAAACATATGACTCAAAACTTGAAGCTCTAACTGGAGAGTTAGCTGAAATACTAGAACAAGATGATTATGTGCAATATGATGTGGAAAATGGAATTATAACTATAGATATATTTGATGAAGATCTATATGTTCCAGAAGAAGAACTAGATGCAACAAGATATGGAATAGATTTATTTGGAATAGTCCCAGACACATTATTTAATCAGATAATACATTGGTACAATACTAAGGGAGAATATCCATATGTTATATTAAATATGTGTGATGCTGAAGGACATATATTGTATAAATTAGAAGGTGATAGTGAGATAGAAGAAAATTATTAAAGTATGTTATGTGTTTATTTTAAATTAACATAAAAAATCAGATAGAAATCTATCTGATTTTTTGTTTTGTTTAAGTTATAATTAAAATTTGGTCAACGCTCAAAAGCGTTTATTAAGGAAAGCAACTGTTATAGATATTATTATTACCTTATGAAATTAAAAATATACATATTTATTTATATTTTTGATAAAATATATAAAACTAATTTGAAATTAAGTATCTTATGCAGATTCAAGATGTTTATAGTATAATGGTAACAAAATAATGATTTTAAAACTTTAAAATAGATTAGACAAAGGATAAGGTGAATAATATGAATATACTTATATCAAATGATGATGGAATAAATGCAGAGGGAATAAAAATCTTAGCAGAAGAAATATCAAAAATAGCAAATACATATGTAGTCGCACCAGACAGCCCAAGAAGTGCTAGTGGACATGCAATAACTCTTCACAAGCCTATATTAATAAATGATGAATTTATAGCAGAAAATGTCAAAGCTTATTCAACTTCGGGAACACCTGCAGATTGTGTAAAAGTAGGCATTGAATCAATTTTAAAAGATGTAGAAATTGACTTAGTTTTAAGTGGAATAAATAATGGACCCAATTTAGGAACTGATGTTATATATTCTGGAACTGTTGCAGCAGCGATTGAAGGGCTTATTGAAGGTAAACCATCTATAGCTCTTTCTTGTGATGCATCAAAAGTTACAAATAAAGAATATAGAGAAGCAGCAAAGTATACAGCAAAATTAGTTCAAAAATTAGATGGAAATTTAGACAAGCTAAATGGAAATATATTAAATGTAAACTTCCCAAAAGGAGAGAAAAAAGGAGTAAGAATAACTAAACTTGGCAAACGAGTATACAACAATGTTATGGATGATAGACAAAGTGTAAGAGGACAAAGATATGTTTGGATGGGTGGAGAGTTAGCGAGTATAGAGCAAGATAAAGATAGTGATATATTTGCAGTCGAAAATGGCTATATATCAATAACTCCAGTTCATATAAATATGACAGAAATGGGTAAAATTGAAGAGCTTAGAGAATTAGGGTTAGAACAATAAGATAAGTTGCAGAAATAAAAAATAATCTTATATAAAATCTATAGGCATATAAATAATAATTATATTGATATGCCTATAGATTTATTTAAAAAGTGGAATTTCAAAAAATATAGAAATTGTATTATTCGTATTATCCAAATAAGCACCCACATTTCCATTCATTTGTTTAACTAAAAATTCTACAATAGAAAGTCCAAGACCAGTTGATTTATTTCGAGTTGAATCAGCAGTATAAAACCTATGAAACAGCTTATCAATGTTTATATTAACATCTGGATTTATGGGATTAGAAAAAATCACTTTGGCATTTTGTTGAGCCTCTATTTTTATATCTATATTTCCAAGGGAATATTTTGAGCAGTTGTTTAATAAATTTTCGATTATACGAATTAACATATTTTTATCTCCAAGTACATAAATTGGAGGTGTTTCATTAATATTTACGTTTATATTTTTTTCTTCTAAAATACCTATATAAGACAGAATACATTCCACAATTAAATTACTTATATTTATTTTTTCTAAAGTAGGTTGAACTTTTGCTGTGATAAGATAAGAATATTCAAAAAAGCGTTCAATTAAATTACCGAGTTCATCAGTAGATTTTTGGGCAGTATGGAGAATTTTAAGTTGCTCATTATCTAATTCAGTTCTTTCAAGAAGTTGTTGATATCCTTTAATAGATGTAAGCGGAGTTCTAAGATCATGAGAAATATTAGAGATTAATTCCTTAAATTGTTTTTGTTCATTTATACTGTCAAGGCGTCGTTGTTCTTCTAATTTTAAGCAACGATTGATATTGCTTGTCAGTTTGTTTAGTGTTTTATTAAAAAGTTCAATGTTAAGAGGTTGGCGAGTATTTTCACAAAGTCTTTTGTCCAATTGTGTGTTAATTGACTTTAATTGTTTTACGATAAGCAGAATATATATAATTAAAATTAATAAAAATATACTTAATATAGTAGTAGCAACACTCACTTACTCCAACCCCTTTATCTTTAGTATTAAATATTATAATATTTATAATAAATTATAACATTTAATACTTTAATTTATATAAATTTACTTAATACCCTTTATTTAATTTCAGATTTTCTAAATGAAATATAAGATAAAATAATCATAATTAACATAAAAATCATACTAGTTCCTACAAAGCTACCGTAAACAGATGCGCTTGCATCGAGTGTTAATTTTGAATAATCAACACCAAATGGAGTCAATTTAAATAAATCAGAAAAATTATCTATATTTACTATTTGTGCAATTGCTGCATTTATAATATATCCTAAACTAATGACAATAATAGGTTTTTTAACTGCAAAAGCTATAAGTACAGATACACTAATTTGAGATGCATATACAATACTCATAGTAAGGTATATCGCTAATATTTTGAAAAATACAGTAGAGTTAAAAGAAGTACCTGATTTATATTTCATTATATTTTGAAATACAGATGGTAAAAATGATTCAAATGAATTTCCAGAACATATTCCAATTATAGCAACTACCATGTATGGAAGTAGAAAAAGTAATATTGATATATAGTAAGTGATAGTTTTACAGATTACTATAGAACTTCTGCTATAACCACTTGATATAGAGTCATGTATAGTTTTATTGTCAAAATCATTGCAAATAAATATAGAAATAAAGATTACACTTACCAGCGAAATCATTTGAAAATCTGTTACAAAAGCTCCGAAACCGATAACATCTTGACCTAAATTACCTTCAGTTAGTTGTTTACATACAACATACATAATAGCTGCACTTATACAACATAAAATAAATAATATTTTAATTGATTTACTTTTTCTCATTTGATATAAATCAGCTCTAATTAAATTAAACATTTTCAATGCCTCCTACCATAGAAACAAAGTAATCTTCAAGAGTTCCACCTTCATTTGAAAGATTAGTTATAGCAACTTCATTTTCAAATAATGTTTTTCCTACAAATTCTTTATCATCTATATAATCAAAAAGTTGAACAGAGTTATCGGGCATTACTTTATAATTAGTTGTATTTAATTTCTGTTCTATTACATTGACTAATTTACAAATATCAGTAGATTGTAGTAGAAGATAATGCTTACAGTGTTCATCTAATTCTTCTAGTGTAAGTGTTTCTATTATTTCGCCTTTATTTATAAAAATATAGTCTGTAGCAAGTTGATATATTTCAGGTAAGTTGTGGCTAGATATTAAAATTGTCATATTTCTTTCATCACAAAGTTTTATAAGAAGTTTTCGTATTTCTACAACACCAAGAGGATCAAGTCCGTTTATAGGTTCGTCTAATATTAAAAATTCAGGATTATTTAAAAGAGTAATTGCAATTCCTAAACGTTGTTTCATACCTAGTGAAAAGTTTTTAACTTTCTTTTTACCTGTATCTGCAATATCTAGAAGTGATAGTAATTCATCTTCAATCTCTTCATTTGGAATACCCCTAATAATCCTGTGGAGTCTCATATTTTCTTTTGCAGTCATAGATAAATTAATACTAGGAGCTTCAATCATACATCCCATACGCCTTCTCTCAAGTTGTATTTCATTTTCTTTTGTGTGTCCAAATAATTCTATTTTTCCTTCGTTAGGATAGCTAAGTCCTGCAATAAGTCGCATAAATGTACTTTTTCCAGCACCATTTCTACCGATAAGACCGTAGATTTTACCAGGTTCTAATGTGATTGATACATTATTTACAGCATTATAACCCTTATATGTTTTTGTGAGATTTGTAGTTTTTAAAATATACTCACTCATATATTACCTCCTTTATTTCTAAGTTGTGTTTAAATACTTAAAATAGTAATTTCTAATTTTATATATTTTAAGTATATTTAGTAAAAGTTTAGAAAAAGATAAGAGGAAAAATTAAGTGTAAAGATTTAGATAAGTTAGTTCTTATAAAGGCGATATCCTAGTCCCCATACAGTTTCTATATAATTTTCCATTGGATTGAATTTTTTTAATTTATTGCGGATATTGCTAATATGAGTTTTGATTGTATTATCGTCTCCTATATATTCTTCATGCCAAATTGATTCATATAAGTTTGACTTACTAAATACCTTGTTTTGATTTTTTATTAAAAGTTCTAAAATCATGTATTCTTTTGCTGTTAAGTCAAGAAGAGTATTGTTGATTTTAACTTCTTTAGTATTTTCGTCTAAGGTTATATCTTTATATGTAAATAGGGAAGAGATAGAATTATTTGATATAGAATATCTTCTTAAATTTGACTCAACTCTCGCTACTACTTCACCTAAATCAAATGGTTTTGTTATATAGTCATCAGCACCTAGTTTTAACAAATCTATTTTAGTACTTATAATATCTTTTGCCGAAATAATTATGACTGGAATCGATGAAAATTGGCGCACTTCTTTTAGAATTTGATCACCACTTTTGTACGGTAACATGATATCTAAAAGGACTAGATTATATGAATTAGTTTTAAGTTCATTTAGACCGTCAATTCCTGTAAATGAAGATTTTACATTGTATCCAGCATCTTTTATAGCTTTTGAAAGCATAAAATTTACATCTTGATTATCTTCTATGATTAAAATATTTTCCATACAGACCCTCCTATTAAAGTGAATTATAAATTTATATTATTGCATGTAGATGTTCTATTTTTATTAGTTTAAGTTGAGTATATATTAAAAATATACGAAAAACAACAAAGGGTAAGTTTAATACAATCTAAAAAATCATAAAAATAAAACTGTTGACGAAAATAAATATATCTGATATTATAACTTAGACGTAAACTTTGTTAAGAAAATTACGTAGTTAATAACAAAAACTTAGTTAAATAGAATATTACAATACAGATTACATATATAGATCCATAATAAGGATGGACGTTTCTACAGGCTGCCGTAAATAGCTAACTATACGTAATTCATTAGAATTATTATAGCTATTTATGGCAGTTTTTTTGTGATTTAGGAGGGGAATATGAAATTAATAAAAGGGAATTTTATTTATTCAATAGATAAGGACAATATAGAAATTAAAGAGAACCAATATCTTTTAATTAAAGATGGAAAAGCGGAAGAATTTTATAAAGAACTTCCAAGTAGGTTGAAAAGTATTGAAATTGAAGATTATGGAGATAATATAATAATCCCGGGATTAATTGATTTACATATACATGCTCCACAGTATGCATTTAGAGGAATGGGAATGGATATGCAGCTTTTAGACTGGTTAAATACTTATGCTTTTAAAGAAGAATGTAAGTATAATAATTTAGAATATGCAAAAAGACAATATTCAAAATTTGTGAATGATGTGAAAAACAGTGCTACAACTAGACTATCTATATTCGCAACTCTGCATAAAGAAGCGACAATTATGTTGATGGATCTTTTAGAACAAGCTGGTATAAAAGCTTATGTTGGAAAGGTTAATATGGATAGAAATTCACCAGAATTTCTAACAGAAGATACACTAAAATCTAAAGAAGATACAATAGAGTGGTTAGAAGAAACAAAAGATAGATATAAACATATAAAACCAATATTAACACCAAGATTTATACCGAGTTGTACAAATAATTTAATGGAAGAAATAACTCAAATTAATAATATATATAATATACCTATTCAATCACATTTATCAGAGAATACATCTGAGATTGAGTGGGTAGCACAATTACACCCAGATACAAATAACTATGCAGAAGCATATGATAAATACAATTTATTTGGGAAAGACAATAAGACTATAATGGCCCATTGTGTTCACTGTCCAGATGATGAACTATCATTAATAAAACAAAATAATGTAACAGTAGCACATTGTCCACAATCAAATGCAAACTTAACAAGTGGAATAGCTCCAATTAAAAAAATGTTAAGTATGGGAATTGATGTTGGTCTTGGAAGTGATATCGCAGCTGGTTCAAGTTTATCAATTTTCAGAGCGATGAGCGATGCAGTACAAGTTTCAAAATTAAGACAAGCTATGACTGGTGAGGCTAATCAAATATTGACATTATCTGAAGTATTCTATCTTGGAACTAAAGGTGGAGGAAAATTCTTTGGAAATGTGGGAAGTTTTGAAAAAGGATACGAATTTGATGCTGTGGTTTTAAATGATGAATCATTCGGTGACAATAGCGACTTTACTCTTAAAGAACGCTTAGAGAGAATAATATATCTAAGCGATGACAGAAATATTGTAGCTAAATATGTTGCCGGAAATAAAATAATTTAGTTTAATTGTATAATATTGAAATATATCCCAAAAAATACTCCTAGAAGCTATGGTTATAGCCTAGGAGTATTTTTTAATCTATAAGTCTAATTTCATATAGATGCTAGTATCTAGAGGACTATTAACGTAAGGATCAGTTTCATAAAATCCTAATTTGGTATATATATGTATTGCACTTTTTAAAAATGGAAGTGTATCTAAAAATATGCTTTGATATCCAATAGATTTTGCATCATCTATTACCTTTTTGACTAAGACTTCACCTAATTTATGACCACGAAACTCTGGTTTTACAAACAATCTTTTTAATTCACAATTATTATCAGATAGTTTTCTTATACATACACAGCCTGCTGCTTTATCATCTATATAAGCTATATATAATCTACCTTCAGGCACTCCATACTTTTTATCAAGATGCAATAATTCATCATCATAATTTTGAATTTGTAGATATTTAGCCATTCCTGGTTCGCTTTTAATTAGCATATCAGTGTATTCTAAAAATAATTTTTTTACATCTTCTTTTTCATCATAACCCAATTTTATTTCTAAACACATATAACCACCCCTAAGTTTCAAAATAGATTATAGTTATATTTTAGTATAATACTCAATAATTTTGCTTATACTTTACAATATTTATTGTATTAATTAATAAATATATACAATTTTTTAACTTTATGTTCAGAATCATAATTTAATAATTGAGGTGTTATAATAAAAATATATAAATTATTTGCATAGAAATAGATAGAAAATAACTATTTAATATTTTAGTATCAGTTTCGAATGGATATATCAGTACAAGGAAAGGTGGATATATATGAAAAAGAAATTATTAGTAGGTATAATAATGTTATGTTCAATCATATTTACGGGATGTGTTGATGCAGATGTTACTGTGGATTTAGATAAGGACGGAACAGGAAGGGCAATTGTTCAAGTAGTTGGGCCAGGAGCTATATTTGACAATATCTCAGAAGATACTGTAAATGATTGGGCAAAATCATATGAAAAAGTGGAAAAGATAAGTGAATCAGACAAAGTAGGGTATAGATTTACAACTAGAAAAGGAGCAATAGATGAAGTATTAAAAGAAGTTACAAATTTAAATGATACGATAGATGTAAATGGGGATACAGATTCTGCACAAAATGATGGCTCAGTTAATTGTTTTGCGGATGAACTTTATCAAAAATATGTAGATATAGAAGAAGATCAGAGATTATTTTCAAGTACTTATAATATAAGTTTAAAACTTAAAGATGCTATAGATAATGAAATGTCTAGTGGACAACAAGCGGTAGTTAGTTTTCTTGGACATTCATCTACCATAGGTTTACATATAAAATCACCGATAAAAGCCGAAGGAAGTAATGCAACTAGTGAATCTAAAGAGGATGGGAAATATGTATACAATTGGGATTATACAATTTCAGATGTTAAAAATATAAACTATAGCACAAAAGTGCCTAATATAAAGAATATAATAATTGCTGGTGTATGCGCATTATTCATATTAGCAATCTTAATAGCTGTTTTACTTAGAAAAAGAAAATAAATTATTAAATATAAGTTGATATTTATATTAATATAAAGCGAAAAGACTAAGAGATGGAAAGTAAAATTCCATTTACTTAGTCTTTTTTTAATAAAATCTATATTTTCCTAAAAAAGTGAAATACTAAATTATAAATAAAAAAATGGAGGGCTGAATATGGAAAATAATATGGCAATGGAATATCCTATGTTTTGTTATCAATGCGAACAAACAGCAGGGGGTAAAGGATGTACTAAAATGGGTGTATGTGGTAAAACCCCTGAAGTAGCAGCACTTCAAGATTTACTAATATTCCAAATTAAAGGTATAAGTTGTTATGCAAAAGAAATAGTTGAAAAGGGTGAAAATGTAGACAAAGATATAGTTTCTTTCGTTGAGAACTGCTTATTTACAACTTTAACTAACGTAAACTTTGATGCAGACGTTCATGTTGAATTATTAAAAAGATCACAAGAAATAAAAGAACAACTTAGAAGCAAAGTTGGATGCATAAAAAACAATACAGAGCACGCTACATATAACTTAAGTAGTACAAAAGCAGAAATGTTACAAGATGCAAAAAAAGCAGGTATAATGTATGACCAAGATTTAGACCCAGATATCCGTTCACTAAGACAAATAATAGTATATGGATTAAAAGGAATCAGTGCATATGGACATCAAGCTAGGGAACTAGGATATTATGATGACCAAGTTGATAACTTCTATATAAGAGCATTAGAAGCTACAACTGACGACAATCTAAGTGTTGAAGAACTTATAAGATGGACTATGAGAACAGGGGATATGAGTGTAGCTGTTATGAAAAAACTAGATGAAGCAAATACAGAAGTTTATTCAAATCCATCACCTCATAAAGTAAATGTAAAAATTAAAAAGGGGCCTTTTATCATTGTATCAGGACATGATTTAAAAGACTTAGAAATGTTGCTTCAACAAACAGAAGGAAAAGGAATAAATATCTATACACATGGTGAAATGTTACCATCTCATGGATATCCTGGTCTTAAAAAATATAAACATCTAGTGGGTAACTTTGGTGGCGCTTGGCAAGATCAACAAAAAGAATTTGATGGAATACCTGGATGTATTCTTATGACTACTAACTGCTTGATGAGACCTAGAGAAACTTACAAAGATAGAATATTTACAACTAATGTAGTAGGTTGGGATGGAGTCAAATTCATACCTAAAAAAGAAGACGGAACTAAAGACTTCAGCGAAATTATAGAAAAAGCACTAGAACTAGGTGGATATAAAGAAGACCAAGAACCACATGAAATTTTAGTAGGATTTGGTCATCATGCTACTTTAAGTAATGCAGAAGCAATTGTAGATGCAGTAAAACAAGGTAAAATAAGACACTTCTTCTTAATAGGTGGATGTGATGGTGCTAGACCGGGAAGAAATTATTATACTGAGTTTGCTAAAAAAGTTCCAGATGATTGTATAATCTTAACTTTAGCATGTGGTAAATATAGATTTAATAAACTTGATTTTGGCGAAGTTGCAGGACTTCCTAGACTTCTAGACGTTGGACAATGTAACGATGCATACTCAGCAGTTAGAATAGCAACAGCTTTAGCAGATGCATTTGGAACTGATGTAAATGGATTACCACTTTCCCTAATAATATCTTGGTATGAACAAAAAGCAGTAGCCGACTTACTTGCACTATTATCACTTGGGATAAAAGGAATCTATTTAGGACCTACACTTCCAGCATTCTTAAGCCCTAATGTACTTCAATACTTAGTCGACACGTTTGATTTAAGACCTATAAGTACACCTGAAGACGATTTAAAAACTTGTTTAAAACAAGAAGTGTAAATTTGGATAATTCATTAGTAAAAAATATTAAAAAGTCTATATATTAGCTAGAATTATAGACAAAAAACTCCCTTGCAGAAGCATGGGAGTTTTTTATAGAATACTATAAATTTTTGTATATCATTATTAAATTTCAATACTAGACTATATAGATTGTATAAATCTATAAATTTATGTCAAATACTTCATTATCTTTATTTATTTCAATTATTTTGTCCTTATAATCAACTGCATATTTAGAGTTTTTAAAAGTTTGACAAATTGAGAAATCACCCCACATATGCATTGGAAAAGCAACTTTTGTATTTGTATTTTTCATAAAATAGTCAAAGCCTAAATAATAAAAGTCACCTTGGCGTGGGTCTAGTGGAACAAATGCTAAGTCAATATCACAACCTTTGATACCTTCTATTCCTGACTTAAATTTATCTTCTGCATATTTATTTTCCTTTGGTGAATTTTCACCTTCCCAATGCCACCAGTTTAAGTCACCAGCATGGTATATTACCTTTCCTTCAATTTCAATTAAAAATGCAACACCGACATCACTTGATTCTAGGGTTTTTATCTTCATATCGTCCACTGTGATTTCTTCGTTGAAGTTTACAACCACTATTTGGTCTGCAGATTTTACGTATTTACTTCTTTTTTTCTTGATATCTTTTGAAAGAATATATGTAACATCTGGGTAGTTTTGAGCTATTTCAAAGATAGATTTATTAAAATGATCTTGGTGGAAGTGGCTTGCAAATATATAAAGTTTTTTATCTTTATCAAACTTTGGAAGCTCACCTTGGAAATAGTCAAAAAGTAATATTGAATTTTTTAGTTCTACACAAAAACTACTGTGGTGAATATATGTTATTTTCATATTAACATCCTTTCGTATATAAATTTTAAATTTATTTGCCTTTTTATTCAAATTTATCACTATTTAAAATAGCTTAATTGGAGCAGGAGTACCTGCTTCTGGGAGAAGGTATATAAATAATGTGAGTAAAATTTCGCACATGGTTATAAGTAGAAATAAGAATTTAAAATTTCCCTTATAAAAAATATTAGCAAAGTTTAAAACTAAGCTTAATATATTTAATATAGCACTCATCCAAAATGCAATATAAATATTAGGAATAGTACCCGATATAAATATCACAATTAAGTAAAGTGTTTGCAAGGTTATTGTAGTTCTTTGAATTAATTTGTTTGTATTATTTTTCAAAATTATCTCTCCTATAAAATCTTATAAAAAATTTATTGTATTCTTGTTTAGTTAATTTTTTATTAGCGATTATTATACATTATAAATAAGTATGAATCAACAATGTAAAATAAGTATAAATTACTATTTTTAAGATTATATAAAGTGAATAAGGAAGAAAGATAAATTGACAATTTATCCGATATCGGACTATAATAAGTACTATCCGATATCGGACAATAAAGGAGGACAAATATGAAGAATAATCCATCAAAAAGAATGCTTGAACTTAACGAAATCATGAAAGAGACCGATGACTTATATAGAAATCTTGCAAGAAAATTTAAAATATCTGATTGTATGATGTGGATATTATATATATTGCGTGAAGACGATAGAGTAGTAACTCAAAGTGATATATGCAATATGATGTATATGCCAAAGCAAACTGTAAATTCGTCGTTAAAAAAGATGGAGGCAGAAGGATACATAGAATTACTTAATGTAAATGATAAACGAAGCAAGCAAGTTTGTCTTACAGAAAAGGGAATAAATTTAGCCAATAATACTGTCGATATAGTTATTTCAAAAGAAAATAATGCTTTATCTAAGATGGATGGTAAAGAACAAGAATTGCTTATAAATTTATTTAGAAAATTTAAAGATCTATTAAAAGATAATTTTACGGAGATTTAATATAAAATGGAGGAATAAATATGACAATACAGTTATCTGAACATTTTACTTATAAAAAAATATTTAGATTTGCACTTCCTTCTATAGTAATGATGGTATTTACTTCGATTTATGGAGTTGTAGACGGAACATTTATATCTAATTTTGTTGGGAAAATAGCATTTGCAGCTATAAATTTAGTATGGCCATTTTTAATGATATTAGGTGCATTTGGATTTATGATTGGAACAGGTGGTAGTGCACTAGTTGCAAAGACACTTGGCGAAAATAAAAAAGAAGATGCAAATAGATACTTTACAATGCTTATAGCGTTAGTAATTATCTTAGGTGTATTACTTACTATTTTGGGATTTGTAATTATTCGACCACTTTCAAAAGCACTTGGGGCAAGTGGAACAATGCTTGAAGACTGCGTAACTTATGGAAGAGTACTTATGATATTTAATACAGCATTTATGTTACAAAGTGTGTTCCAAAGTCTTTTTATAACAGCAGAAAAACCTAGACTTGGTCTTATTATGACAGTGGCGGCAGGAATTACAAATATGGTGCTTGATGCATTGTTTATAGCAGTTTTCAAATGGGGCTTAGTTGGTGCAGGATTAGCTACAGGTTTAAGTCAATGTATAGGTGGTATTTTACCATTAATTTATTTCTTAAGCCCTAGAAATGATACTGCTCTTAAATTTGTAAAAACTAAGTTAGAAGGAAAAGTACTTTTAAAAGCATGTGCAAATGGTGCATCAGAGCTTATGACTACTGTATCTTCATCACTTGTAAGTATGCTTTATAACTTTCAATTGATGAGACTTGCTGGTCAAAATGGGATTGCAGCATATGGTGCAGTTATGTATGTTGAATTTGTATTTGTAGCTGTATTTATTGGATATTCAATAGGAACAGCGCCGATAGTTTCTTATCATTATGGATCAGAGAACCACGACGAAGTAAAAAATATGCTCAGAAAAAGTTTTACAATAATGAGCATATTAGGCGTTATAATGATGACATTAGCACAAATTTTAGCAGCCCCACTGTCTAAGATTTTTGTTGGATATGATGCAGAATTATTCGCTATGACAGTGCATGGATTTAAATTATTCTCATTCTATTTTATTTTAGCAGGAATAAATATCTATGCATCTTCGTTCTTTACAGCATTAAACAATGGTGTAATATCAGCTACAATTTCATTTTTAAGAACACTAGTATTTCAAATGCTTTCTGTATTAATTTTACCGATATTCTTACATCTTGATGGAGTATGGTTGGCGATTACAGTTGCTGAGGTATGTGCATTTGTTATAGCAATAAGTTTTTTAATAGCTAAAAAAGAAAAATATCACTATGCATAATAAATTGTTTATCCAAAGTGTGAATATAACTTGCAAAATTCATAATAGATACTTAAATTTGTACTAAACTAAGTAGTATTACAAAATAAAATATAGGGGGAAGATGATGGTCACAT
>CAMEPL010000020.1 GCA_945931665.1 uncultured Clostridium sp.
TACTTTTGCATTGTAGCTATTTTTTTTCGCATTATATAACAATTGCGTATTTTTTACATTAATTAAAATGTCACATAATCTATTATATAGTTTGATTATATACTTTACCATATATTTATATACAAAAAACAAAAAAGACACTATAAAATTGATTGTATTATAGTGTCTAAATTAATATTTTTATTATAAATTTTTTACCCTATATAAAAATTGTAATAAGGGCTATTTTATATTATTTTCTTATTTCATCTTTTTAATAGCTTGGATTGCTTTTAAAGTTCCCATTTTTGAATGGTCAAATGTAAGTCCACCTTGGAAGTATACATTGTATGGTGGTCTTATTGGAGCATCGGCACTAAGTTCTATTGATGAACCTTGAACGAATGCACCTGCTGCCATTATTACTTCGTCTTCGTATCCTGGCATAGCCCATGGAACTGGTTTTACAAATGCATCAACTGGAGCTGCTGCTTGTACACCTTGACAGAAGTTTATAACTTCTTCAGCATTATTAAGTTTTACAACTTGTATTATATCACTTCTTAAATCATCGTATTTAGGTAGTACATCGTATCCTAATTTTTCAAAAGCTCTCGCACAGAATATAGCTCCCATTACTGCTTGTGATGTAACGTATGGCGCCATAAAGAACCCTTGTAGAACATTTCTTGTAGTTCCGAAAGTAAGACCACATTCTTTTCCTATTCCCGGTGAAGTCAATCTATAAGATATCATTTCTATTAAGTCAGCTCTACCAGCTATATATCCACCAGTTAAAGCAAGTCCACCACCTGGGTTTTTTATAAGTGAACCAGCCATTACATCTGCCCCTACTTCTGTCGGCTCTTTTGTATCTAAGAATTCACCGTAGCAGTTGTCTACCATTACGATTATATCTTTATTTATAGATTTAACAACGTCTATAGCTTCTTTTATATCGGCTATACTAAGTGATTTTCTCCAAGAGTAACCTTTTGATCTTTGAATCATTACTAATTTAGTTCTATCGTTTATTTTTTTCTTGATTCCTTCTAAGTCGATATCTCCATTTTCTAAGAAGTCTACTTCATCATAAGTAACACCGTATTCTTTTAATGAACCTTTTTCTTCTCTTATACCGATTACACCTTGCAGAGTGTCGTATGGAGTAGATGTTACTGATAAAATCTCATCTCCAGGTCTAACAAGTCCTTGCACACATAAGCTAAGTGCATGTGTTCCGTTTACTATTATAGGTCTAACAAGTGCATCTTCAGCTCCGAATACATTTGCGTATATTTCCTCAACTTTTTCTCTACCTATATCGTTATATCCATATCCAGTAGTCCAGTTAAAGTGGTTGTCTGATAAATTAGCTTCTTGCATAGCTTTTAAGACTTTATATTGATTAAACTCTCTTATTTCTTTTATCTCATCAAATTTTTCTTTTATATCTTCCATTACTTCTTCAGATAATTCAAATATTTCATCATCTAACTCGTAATATTGTTTTAATAATTCGCTAGTTTCCTTTAACATGTCTTTCTCCTAATTTATAATATTTTATTTATATAATTATAACCATATTTATTTTTAACTAAAATTTATATTTCTATTTTATCTATAATTATCCAACATTTAAGATTTTAACATACACCAATTCTTTCTTCAAGACAGAAAAAAGGTACTTATGCGAGTTAACAAGTAATTATTAACTCACATAAGTACCTTTTCTTCTAAAAAGAATTTTAATTTTTAATATAAAATAATCTTTTATAGATAGTATTATCTGTTGTTTTGTTGTGGGTTTTGTAGGTTTATATATTTACCTGGTACTATAGTTGAAACAGCATGTTTGTATATCATGTTTTGTTGTCTGTTTTCACCTTCAAGTAAGATGATATAACTATCAAACCCTTTTACATTTCCTTTTACTTGTACCCCATTCATTAAGAATATTGTAACTGGTATTCTTTCTTTTCTAGCATTATTTAAAAATAAATCTTGTAAGTTTAAAACTGTATTTTTCATTTTTAATGCCCTCCCTGATAAGTTAATTTTTATTTAAGGAAATTTCTATCTCAATAAAATAGACTCCCCTGAAAAGTATAGCACTCAATTTGTTAAGTACTTAACACACGTTTTGGAAATTATATTTTAAATATAATTTCCTGTGTGTTTTAAAAGATAATACTATATATTATTATTTTATACAATTTATAGTAATTTTTCAATATGATTAATTATATCTTCTTCCAATTTTTTGTTATCTTGATATTTATCAAGGTCAAACCATGCTGCATCTTTATATCTTTTAAACCAAGTTATTTGACGCTTAGCATATCTTCTCGAATCCCTTTTTATAATTTCTACAGCTTCGTCATAAGTATACTCGCCATCTAGATATTTTATCATCTCTTTATATCCTATTCCCTGCATAGATATCATATCTTTTGTATATCCCATTTCAAGTAACTTTTTAACTTCGTCTAGTAGACCGTTTTGCAGCATTATATCTACTCTTTTATTTATTCTTTGATATAAAACTTCTCTATCTCTATTTAAAACTATTATTATAGGTTTGTATTTTTCGTTGTATCTAAGATCTTTTGAAAAATCGTTCATCTTATTTCCACTTAGACAAACTTCTATAGCTCTTATAACTCTCTTTGTATTGTTTTTGTGAATTCTATTTGCCGCGTCTTCATCTAGACTTCTTAGTTTTTCGTGCATATAATCTATGCCGTTTTCCTCTAATTCTTTTTCTAGTTTTTCTCTAATTTCGTTATTTGCATCTGATTTTGCAAAGTCCATATTGTATATAAGTGAGTTTAAGTATAATCCTGTACCTCCTGTTATAAGTACATTTTTACCTTTTTCATTTATTTCTTTTATATATTTTTCACTTCTAGTTTGAAACTCTGATACCGAAAAAGGAACATCAGGCGTAACTTCATCTATCATATGGTGAACTACTCCGTCCATCTCCTCTTTTGTGATCTTTGCACTACCTATATCCATATATTTATATATCTGCATTGAATCTGCTGATATTATCTCTGCATTTAATAATTTAGAAAGCTTAATTGATAAATCAGTTTTACCGACTGCCGTCGGTCCTGTAAGTATTATAAGCGGTATTTTGTTCATTATATATCTTCCTCAATTCTAATTTATATATTTACATAATTCTCTTAAACATCTTTTCTATTTCTTTTTTAGAAATCTCGACCATCGAAGGTCTTCCATGTGGACAAGTGTACGGATTTTCACACTTCTCCATCTTTGAAAGCAGTGAGTTTATCTCGTCAAAATGGATTTTGTCGTTTGCCTTTATAGCTGCTCTACAAGACATAGATGCTATTTTGTCCAATTTTAAATCGTAGCTGCTCTCTAAATCCCCTATATTGTCGATTATTTGGAATATAAATTTTTCTGATTGAGCAGTACCAAAAATATTAGGCACACCTCTGACCATAATATGATTATCTCCAAATATCTCTATTTCAAAACCAAACTTCATAAATAAATTTAGATTTTTTTCTACGTCTAACATATCTACACTAGAAAGCTCAATCACTATAGGATCAAGTAACATCTGCATATCGATACTTTGGCTTTTAAACTTAGTCATATACTCTTCGTATAATACCTTTTCATGAGCGGCATGTTGGTCTAATAAATACATAGAAGTCCCTTTTTCAAGCACTATATACGTATTTAAAACTGTTCCTATTACCTTAAAGTCGCTAGCTCTAAACTTGCTATCTTGTGAGTTATCTACTATCTTGTCTAATGTATCGTCTTCTAGCTCTAAAAAGCTCGTTTGAGTTGAAATTTTATCTAATTTAGAATCTAAATCTGAATGTGTGTCGTTTTGTATATTATCGCTATAGCCCATATTGTTGTAGTAATCAGACTGTTCTTGCTCTTGGAAAGTCTGATAATTATCTACTGAAGTACCAGGATTTTCGTATTTATGTGTGTTTTGTTCAAATTTAGTTTGGTTTATATTTTTTTCTTTACTATTTTTCTCTTCTAGAGCTTCTTTAAAGGATTTAAACGAAGATAAGTCCTCTCTTTCGTCTATATTGTATTCTTCTTTTCCCTCTAAATTATTATTTTCTCCAAGGTGATTTAGTCTGTTTTGAACGTAGTCTTCATTTGTATTAGTGTAAGATTTATATTTTCCTATCAAACTTATGTTTAGAAGTTTGTTTTTTATTATATCTCTTATCTTTATATATACTTCCTTTTCGTCTTGGAATTTCACTTCTAACTTAGTCGGATGTATATTTACGTCGATTTCACCTGGATTTATTGTTATATTTAAAAAGCATACTCCAAATTTATTTATAGGAATTATACTTTTGTAACTTTCGTTTATAGCATCTAATATAACTTTACTTCTAACATATCTTTTGTTTATATAAATATGTTGAAGGTTTTTATTAGATCTGTATATATTGTTATTTCCTATATATCCGTATATTTTTATCTTGTCATCTTTATAATCTATTTCGATTAAGTTGTCTGTTATCTCTTTTCCGTAAATACTTCTTATTACGTTTATAAGCTTATTGTCACCAGGTGTATTTAACATAAGTTTTTTGTTGTTTATGTATTTTATTCTAACTCCTGGATTTCCTATAGCTAATTTATTTATTAAATCACTTATATTTATAGTTTCAGCATGAGTTGATTTTAAAAATTTAGCCCTTACTGGAGTATTAAAAAACAAGTCTTTTACAGTTATAGTCGTTCCGTCTTTTGTTCTAACTCCTGGATTTCCTATAGCTAATTTATTTATTAAATCACTTATATTTATAGTTTCAGCATGAGTTGATTTTAAAAATTTAGCCCTTACTGGAGTATTAAAAAACAAGTCTTTTACAGTTATAGTCGTTCCGTCTTTTGTTCCTATAGGTTCTTTTTTAATTATCTTTGAACCGCTAAGAGCTATTTTTGTCCCTATAGCCTCTTCTTTTGTCTTCGTTATCATCTCGATATTTGAAACAGCAGAAATAGAGGCAAGCGCCTCCCCTCTAAATCCAAGTGAATAAAGGTCGTATAAGTCGTCTATTTCTTTGATTTTACTAGTGGCATGTCTTAAAAAGCATTTTTCGACTTCACTAGATAATATCCCAGACCCATTGTCGCTTATCTTTATGCATTTTTTCCCACCATCAGTAATATCTACAACTACTTGTGTAGCTCCTGAATCTATTGCATTTTCTAAAAGTTCTTTTACTACAGAAGAAGGTCTTTCAACGACCTCTCCTGCAGCTATTTTATTTATTGTTAAATCATCTAAAATATTTATATACTTACCCATCTAATCCCTCCAAGAGGTTATTTTGGTTTAAGTTCAAATAACCGATTATCTATTTTCTTTTGCTTTTTTTTGTAAATTATATAATGTGTTTACACAGTCGATTAAATTCATATTTAATATATCTAAATTTAAAAGTTCATCTAGTACTTCGCTGTTTGGATTTATATTTCCAAATGATAATTGAGAGTCTTCTTCTTTTAATTTAGTATAATTTGCATTTAATTTATTATAGTCTTTTTTCATCTTTTTATGTTCTTTTAATAGCGTTTCATGCTCTAATTTTAAAGTTTCATATTCATTTTTTAAATTAGAGTTTTCAATTTTATTTAGCTCATTTTCAAAACTAAATAAATCTTGTGGTGTATTATCGTCAGTGCTTTCTTTTACAACTTCTTTAGAAATATCTACTGTAGAAGTTATAGCTACCTCAGACTGAACTTTTTGTACTTTATCTTTATCAAAACTTCCAGTTAAAACTTCGCCGTTAAATATGTGATTTTTCTCTAAGTCTTTTAGAATTTCTGATGAACGTTCTATAACTTGATCAGGAAGTTTTGCAAGTTTAGCAACGTATATACCGTAACTTTTGTCTGCTGGTTGCTCAACTATTTTTCTAAGGAATATTATATTTTCGCCGTCGTCTTTTACTGAAATCGAGTAGTTTTTAACTTCTCTAAACTCGTTTTCTAAATCTGTAAGCTCGTGGTAGTGAGTAGCAAATAAAGTCTTGCATTTTATATTGCTTTGGATGTATTCAACTATAGCCCAAGCTAAACTTATACCGTCGTAAGTCGATGTACCTCTACCGATTTCATCTAATATTACAAAACTCTTTGAAGTCGCATTTTTAAGTATTTGTGAAACTTCGTTCATCTCCACCATAAATGTAGATTGTCCAGAAGACAAGTCGTCGCTCGCCCCAACTCTTGTAAATATTCTATCGCATATTGGAATATCTGCAAAATCTGCAGGAACGAAAGAACCCATATGGGCCATAAGCACTATTATCGCACTTTGTCTCATATAAGTCGATTTACCAGCCATATTAGGCCCTGTAATTATATTTATAATATTTTCATCGTCTGAAAGATAAGTGTCGTTTGGCACAAAGTTTTCTTCGCCTACAATATTTTCGACAACTGGATGACGACCGTTTTTGATATCTAGTTTGTTGTTGTCGTTTATATTAGGTTTTACATAGTTGTTTAAGTCGGCAACAGTTGCAAATGAAGTAAATACATCTATATTCGCTATTATCTTAGCTACGTTTTGGATTCTATCTATATTGTCGTAGATGTATTTTCTAACTTCTACAAACAACTCGTATTCAAGTACACCTATTTTTTCTTTTGCATGAAGTATTTTATCTTCTATTATTTTTAATTCTTCTGTTATATATCTTTCGGCATTGCTTAGAGTTTGCTTTCTTATATAGCTGTCGTCTATATTAGCCGTAGCTAAGTTTGCTTTTGTTATTTCAATATAATATCCGAAGACCTTGTTAAATCCTATTTTTAGAGATTTAACGCCTGTCTTTTCTTTTTCGCGGTTTTCGATTTCTTTAATCATAAACGCGCCGTTTGTAGAAACTTCTCTAAGCTCTCTTAGTTCTTCGTTATAGCTCGACTGAATTATATTTCCGTCTTTTATAGTTATGCTAGGCTCTGGAAGTATTGCTCTATCTATTAAGTCGTATATATCGTCTAAAGTCTCCATTTTGCCTGCGTAGTTTTTAAGTATCTCTGCATCTGATTCTTCTATTCTTCGTTTAAGCTCTGGCAATTTTTCAATAGAGTTTTTTAAGTTTATAAGCTCTTTTGGAGTAACTTTTTCAAACGCGATTTTACCGCAGATACGCTCTATATCGTACACATTTTTTAAAATCTCGATTAAGTCGATTCTAAGTGAGTAATCGTCTTTTATCTCTTCGATTACATCTAATCTATTTTGAATTCTCTTTTTATCTACTAATGGCTCTTCAACATATTTTCTAAGCATCCTTCCACCCATAGCAGTCGAAGTCTTATCTAATACGTGAAGTAGTGAGCCCTTCTTTTTCTTAGTTCTTATAGTCTCTGTAAGCTCTAAATTTGAACGCGTAAACATATCTAGCACCATATAGTTTGATGAATTGTATATGTTTATATTGTTTATATTAGAAGTTACTTGTTTTTGAGTTTTGTATATATAATTTAAAAGAACACATAAACTTCTATTTATAAGTCCATTTTCATCGAATTTTACTTTGCTCAAATAATCATCACTAAAATACTGTTTTAATATGCTTTCATCTAAATAAGCTTCGTCGAAATTATTATTTAAATATATATTAGATAAAGACGCAATAGCTTCTAGATTTTTTATATAATCTAAGTCGTTTATTATTATCTCAGATGGAGAAACTTTTGCTATTTCTTCAATTAACTTGTCTTTTTTTAATACGGTTGCATTAGTCTCACCTGTACTTATATCTACATAAGAAAGCCCTATATCGTCATTTTCTTTATATAAAGACATAAGATAGTTGTTTTTCTTATTTTCAAGTAGACTCCCTTCAAGCACAGTACCTGGAGTTACAACTCTTATTACTTCTCTTTTTACGATTCCTTTTGCAAGAGCTGGATCTTCCATCTGCTCTCCTATAGCTACTTTATATCCGTTTTCAACTAATTTTGATATATAAGAGTTTGCTGCATGGAATGGAACCCCACACATAGGAGCTCTCTCTTCAAGCCCACAAGCCTTCCCCGTAAGTGCTATCTCAAGTACTTTTGATGCTATTATTGCATCTTCAAAGAACATTTCATAAAAATCTCCTAATCTAAAGAACAATATACAATCAGGATATTTTTCTTTTGTATCAAAATACTGCTTCATCATAGGAGTTAATTTATTTCTGTCGATTACCATTTTGTTTATTATGCCTAAAATATTTATTTCTAGGCTACTCCTTTCTTCTTTGTTAATATATTAAACTCTTTTAAGTCGTTATTTTTAGCTTATATTCTAATTAAAATCTATATAGTTTTTAGATTTACAATTTTATCTATTAGAAATCTTATTTATTAAAAAGAATTTTTTCTAGATAACCATTATAACATATTTTTTTTATTTTTTTGTAGGAGTCTATATTTGAAAATTATATTTATCCATAGTTAAAGCTAATTATAATTTCCGTACAATATAAAAAAAGCCTTCTAAAGAAAATATAATCTCTCTTTAAAAAGCCCTTTTTATATTTAAACTATCGATATTAAAAATTTTATATCTATCTATTATTTTTAGATAGTTTATATTTGTCTTGTAAACTTTCACTGTCTATTTTTCTCCTACTAGTCACTTTAATGCATTAAATTAACTGTTTTTTAGAATTTCCTTCATTGCTAAAACTGCAGCAGTTATAATTATCGACCATGCCACTAACATAAAAACCCAAGCTATACCTGTCATAGTATCAACTCCTTTCTTACTTAATTATATTATATTGAAAATCTTCTGAAAATTGAGCGTTTACGAACATATTTTACTATCTATTAACATAATCTATGATATTTTTACTGCCCTTTAACATTAATCGCTAGTTTTTTTAAGTTTTTTTAACAGAATATATTTTAATTTGTCGTCAAATTTATACAATATTCGCTATGCTCATGGCATAGGCGAATCGAAGATTCCGTTGCTTAAAATTCGCTTCGCTCATGGCGCCAACGAATCGAAGATTCCGTTGCTTAAAATAAAAAGACTTATTGTATATCCCCAATACAATAAGTCTTTTACGTGATTTAATATTTTGATACGTCATTAAATTCGCATCTTCGTTATAATTCCAAATTATCAGTAAATTTAAAATAAAATTTTAGCTTATTTTTTCACAGTTACTTGCTTTGTGTTTTTCATCGTATCCTTTTAGAATTCTTCTCATTGCCATTCCTTCTGTTATAAATATAGCAGCCCATATTGTTAACATAAATCCCCAAGCCATATTTGTCATATTAATTCCCCCTTTTTTTACTAAACTTCTAACTTTTTGTAAGTTTAAGTTTGATTTCATATTTCTTAACTTAAATTATAAGTTTTTATAAATTTAATTTCTATCAATATATTAACCCAAAATATCACAATATTAACACAATTCATATAAATACAACAATATATACGCATTTGTGGTTTGATTTTATAAGTATTTTATTTTTTATTTGTAGTTTATATAACAAAAGCCTTAATGTATAATTTAGTTTTATATACAATAAGGCTCTATATGGCATATAAATATTTTTAATTATTTATATACTTAAAATAAATTTAAATTATTATATTTGTCAAAAGGTATGTCAAATAAATCCGATATCTTTTTAACTTTTGATTTGTCTACTACATTTTCAAATGCGGCTTTACTCATATATACTTCATCTAGTTCTTTTGTGTTGTTTATTATCACAAGTTTTAAATCTTCTAAATTTCTAACTCCACAAAGTTTTACGCAACCTTTAAATACGTATTTATCATCATCTAAGACAAGCGGCAGTTTTACACTATTTGGCTCGGTTGAGGTAATCGCATTTATATAAGTTGCTTCAAAGTCCACCTTATCATAAAATTTTTTAGATACAAAATCAGCAAGTCCCATACCATTTCCATTCCCACCTGACTTTTCGCTTATATCTAAAAATCCAAGTTTTATCGTGTTTGGGCCTCCGCTAGCAGCATTTGTGTGAAATCTTCCGACTATATTTGTGTCCACACCTGTTCCGCTTATATTTTTACCTATTTCATTTACAATAAGCACATCTATATCGTCTAAGTAAATTCTAGGCATAAGATGTTTTGATCTTTCTAGTATTTTTGGCTCTTCTTCTAAAATCTCGTCTTTTTGTAGTACAAATACATCGGCAACTTCATTGTATCCATTTTCAATAGTTGCAACACCGCATATTATATTTAAATTATTTAATCCTACCATACCGACATCAACTAGATTTTCTGCCATATTTTCATATCTAAGTGAGTGTGTCATATCGGCTCCTTTTCGTTTTGCAAGGCCGATTGCCATCATTTTAATTAATCCACTTTCGTATTTCCCCCTAAAAGAAGTGTGGAGTTTTACCCTATTTAATAAAATAATTCCATCTGCACTTACTGCATTTTTATCTATATAAACAGGTAGATTTTTAGATGTTCTTCCAACTTCGACTACATCCATAGATGATATTATTTCGCAGCCTACAGACTCTTTTGTTATGCCTAATTTTTTAAGCATATTTTTTTGCCCCTCAGCTGTTCCGCCACCATGACTTCCCATTGCAGGAACTATAAATGGTATAGCACCACAATCTTTAACAAAGCTTACTACTGTTTTCATAAGCTCTTTATAGTTGCTAATCCCCCTACTTCCGCCAGTTATCGCGATTTTCATGCCTGGTTTTATCTTACTTTTAATATTCTTTTGTATTAGCTTTTGATTTAAATTATCCTCGACGTTATCAAGCTTAGTGTCGTCAAATACCTGTTTTACTTTCATAATTTGAGGCAACTTTATATTATCTAGTATTTCGTTTATTTGAGACATCTTACTTTACCCCTACTTGCTTTGTAACTATAAGGTCGCTGTCGTAACCCATTATATTTTTTACAACTACATCGCCGACTTCTACTGGAGCTTCTAATTTTATATTTTTTATTATATCCATAACATCGAATATCTTAGCTTTTGGAACTGGTTTTGTAAGCCTTACACTCACAAGTGGAAGTTCTCCATTTAACAAAACTACAGAAGATGCTATATTACGTCTTGGGTCAGTCAATTCTTGAACTACATATTCTTTCCCCTTTTTGCAGCCTTCCCCTTCTATGCTTTTTATATCTTTTCCTTCATAATCTACTTCTATTTCGCATCCATTTGGACAAACTATACATGTAAATTTTCTATTCACTTATAATCACCTTCAAATCCCCATTTTGTTTTATTTCATCTTTTGAAATTTTTATTTGAACCATCTCTGCTGGTATAGCCTTTTTGTATTTTTTAGTTTTTATAACTTCATCTCCTTGCATTATATCGACTTTGCACTCTTTAAATGGCCTTCTAACTCTAAATGAAAGTACAAAATCCTTAGTTCCACTTATCTTTTGTGGAATAGTGTGGTTTATATTTTCCCCTGCTTCTATTTTTATGTTGCTTTCAGTTAATTTTCCGTCATTTATATATTCACAAACGTGGTCAGCAAGTCTTTCTGCCTCTAGTGAAACAAAGTCGACTAAGTCGTGAACTTGAAGTACATTTCCCGCTGCAAATATCCCTTCTACTGAAGTTTGGTAGTTTTCATCGACTACTGCACCTTTTGTTCTGGGATCTAGTACTACTCCTGCTTTTAATGACAATTCATTTTCTGGAATAAGCCCGATTGAAAGTATTAAAGTATCACATTCATATCTTTTTTCAGTCCCTAGAATTACTTTTTTAGTTTTTTCGTCGACCTTGCTCACTACAACAGCTTCAAGTCTACTTTTTCCTTCTATATTAGTTATAGTGTGGCTTAGATATAGAGGTATGTTGTAATCGTTTAAGCATTGTTCTATATTTCTTGGAAGTCCGTTTGCATATGGTGAAAGCTCGACAACAGCTTTTACATTTGCGCCTTCGAGTGTCAGTCTTCTCGCCATTATAAGCCCTATATCACCTGAACCTAAGATAACGACGTTTTTTCCAACCATTGTATTAGTCAAGTTTATATATCTTTGTGCGACACCAGCGTTGTATATTCCAGCAGGTCTTGTACCTGGAGTCGAAATTGCCCCCCTTGTTCTTTCTCTACATCCCATAGTCAAAATTACGGCCTTTGCCTTGTATTGTTTTAGACCATCTCTTGTAGCAGCAGTTACGATTTTATCATTACTTACATCGATAACTGTAGCATCTGTAATATAATCTATTTTTTCTTTTTCAACTTCTTTTATAAATCTATCTGCATATTCAGGACCGCTTAATGTTTCTTTAAAACGAGTAAGCCCAAAGCCATCGTGAATACACTGTTTTAAAATACCACCTAGTTTGTCTTCTCTTTCTATTATAAGTATATCTTCTATACCCTTGTGTTTTAACTCAAGAGCTGCTGCAAGGCCTGCAGGACCTCCCCCAACAATTACTACATCTTTACTAAAAACCATTAGTCTCTCACCTTCCCAACAAACATATTTGAACCTTCTCTTGAATAAAGTACATCTTCTCTATTTTTATGTTTAACCTCTTCCAAAAGACCTGCTATTCTTGTTTCACAATAACCACCTTGGCATCTTCCCATCATAGCTCTACATCTGTATTTGATTCCTGTTATTGTGTCGACTCCTAGTGGGTTGTTTATAGCTTGAATTATTTCCGCCTTTGTTATAGTTTGGCATCTGCAGATTACTTCGCCGTAATCTGGATTTTCTTTAATTAAAGCTTCTTTTTCTTCTACAGACTTATCTACAAATGTAACTATAGGTTTTCTAATTGGATTGAAATTTTCATTTTCTGTAAGTTCTTCTTTTTGCTTTAATAAAGAAACTACGTATTTTGCAATTGGTGTAGAGCTTGTAAGCCCTGGAGATTCTATTCCGACTAAGTTTATAGTGTTTGGAGCTTCATCTCTCATTTCGATTACAAAATCATGATAGCCTCCTTCTTCTTTTGATGCAAGCTTTGGTCTAATTCCCGCAAAGTTTCTTATAAAATCTTCTCTTCTTATATGTGGGAATATTCTTCCTCCGTCTTTGATTAGTAAGTCCATTATCTTTTGAGTAGCAGAGTAATCATCTCTTTCATCTATATATTCGCTGCTTGGACCTATAAATACATTTCCGTCTATTGTCGGAGTTAAATGGATTCCAAGTCCCCCTTCTTTAGGATTTGGAACTGGATATGCTGGAAGGCTTAATTTTGAGCCTACTTTTTCATCTAATATAAAATATTCCCCTCTGCAAGGATGGATTTCATAGTCGTCTATTCCAAGCATTTTTGACACCTTATCACTGTAAAGTCCAGCTGCATTTACAACCCATCTAGTTTTATATGTATCTTTTACAGTTTTTATATTGTAAATTTCATCTACTCTTTCAATTCCTATTACTTCATTTCCAAAATAGTATTCTGCTCCATTTGCAGCAGCATTTTCAGCAAGCGCTATTGTAAGCAAAAATGGATTTAGTATACCAGTTGTCTTAGACCACATTGCAAATTCGCCGTCGATATTTGGCTCAATTTCTTTTATCTTGTCTTTGCCTATTATTTCAAGACCTTTTACACCGTTTTTTTCACCTTGTTCCTTCATAGCTATAAGTTTTTGCTTGTCTTCTTCATTAAAACCTACAACTAGTTTCCCACATCTTTTAAACGGTACCCCAAGCTCTTTTGCAACTTGATCAAAGCCTTGATTCCCTTCAACACAAAACTTCGCCATAAGTGTCCCTGGCTTGTTATTAAACCCAGCGTGCAGTACCCCTGAGTTTCTTGCACTTGTCTCATTACACACATCTAATTCTTTTTCTAGTACCCCTATTTTTAAATTATATCTAGACATTTCCCTGGCAATAGCATTTCCCACAACGCCAGAGCCGATTATTATCACATCATATAATTTGTCCAACTTAAAGTCCCCCTTTTTGCGAAAAACATATTCGCAACCTTCATTTTATTTTTTATTTTATACTTATTTTTCCAATTTTTCATCAATTTTAACATATTTTTTTATTTAATATGATAATTTATAATTTTTTTAATGTAGTTTATAATATTTATATGATATTTTTTGAAAGGAGGTAGATTGTCATGATTGAAAATATTAAAGATATTAAAGATAAGTTTAATAACTTTAAACCCTATATAAATGGTGCCCAAAATATGAAAAAAGCTTCTGTATTAATACCTATAATTAAAAATAACGACTCTCATGAGATATTATTTGAAGTTAGATCTAAAACACTTAGAAGCCAGCCAAACGAAATTGCCTTTCCCGGTGGAAAAATAGAACAAAATGAAACTCCTAGAGAGGCTTGTATAAGGGAGACTTGTGAAGAACTAGGAATCACTCCTGATGATATAGAAATAATTTCTCCGCTAGATTTATATATAAATCACTCAAATTTAATAATACATCCATTTTTAGGAGTCATAAATGAGAGAGTTATTAAAAAAGGAATAGAAAATCTGCCCATAAATAAGGATGAAGTAGATCACGTGTTTACGGCTCCAATAAAATACTTAATAAACACTTTACCTGATGAATTTGAAAACGAAGTTGAAGTAAAGGTAAATAAAGATTTTCCATATTATAAAATTCCAAATAAAGAAAATTACAAATTCGCTGTTGGAAAATATTCAACTTTATTTTATGAATATAAAAACTATGTAATTTGGGGTATAACTGCTAAAATTCTAGAAAATTTTTTAGACTTTATAAAAGAATAAAAAAATAAGCAGATAAAATATATTTATTTATATCTTATCTGCTTATTTGATATTTAAAATAATTTATTAAATACTTAATTTTAAAAAATATAATTCAAGTTACATTTTTCATCGGCTATTAAGTTCTGAAGAATTGATTTTATTTTTTCTAATTCTTCTAAAGCTCTTATTTTATTTTTACAGTATACGGCATTTTTAACTAGATTTAATTCTAAATTTAAATCATCATAGTATTTATGATCTAATACTTTTAGCCAAAAATTTTTTTGAGTGTCGAGCCTTTCAACAAGGTCATCTAGCATTTCATCTGCATATTCCCACTCATCATCATGTATAACCTCATATGTAGCTTCCACATCTTTTATATAATCGATTCCAAAATTCTCAACTCTATTATCTATATAAATTCCAAAGAGTATAAATAAAACGACCCATATCAGAGCTATTATAGTATTTTTCATTTTTTCTTTTGAATTACTACTCCATCATATTCATCTAAAATGCATAATAAGACATCTTTAGTTCTTTTTATTTTGTGCATTTTAAGTATGTTATTTAACCATAGCTCGTCCTTATTTAATTCTCTTAAATTCTCTTTTATCACTGAGCCATCTAATATAAGCGGAATCGGTAGATGCTTGTATTCTTTTGAAGGAGTTGAGTTATAATTAGGAGTTGGAACTACACTTAAACTTCCATCAGCCTCTAGTATAGCGTATTGAATATATTTTATATTAAAATACCCTTGTATCCTAAGTTGTTCTAAAAGTTCGTTTATACTAACTCTCTCTCTCTTCAACTCCTTATAATCTACTTCACCTTTATTGACAAGTATCGAAGGTTTCCCGGACAATATTATAGATATTCTTCTAAATTTTAAAGATAAAAATGAAATAATAGTCTGCATTGCTACAAGACCTGTCAATGCTGCAATACCATTTATCATAGGAATATCGTTGTTTTCCATAGGTAGTGATGCAACTTCCGCTATTAAAAGCGTTATAACTAAGTCAAAGCAATTCATCTCAGCTATTTCACCTTTTCCCATAATTCTCATAGAAATAAGTACTGCTATATATAATACAATACTCCTCAAGAAAACTACAATCATATTAGTCCTCCTTTAAGGTCGACCGTATACTCAAATTTTAAGATGTAAATTGTATTTTAAATTGTATTTATTTTATATTTCCCAATATGCTTACTAAATAATCCCATGTTCTCTCTGTAGATAAAATATCTATATGCTCATCAGGAGTATGAACATCAAATAAATTTGGTCCAATAGACACAGCTTGTGCTCCTTCTATAGCATCTAATAATAATCCACATTCTAATCCAGCGTGAATTGCTACTATTTCTGGCTTTTTGCCATTTAATTTTTCATATGTTTCAACGCATATTTGTTCTAATTTTGAACCTTTTGCATACTCCCACTCTGGGTAGTCATCTTCTAATACAAGCTCGACACCTATAGTATCGCAAAGTAATTGCATTCTATCGTTTAAATCTTCTTTTAAGCTCTTCACTGAACTTCTAGTTGCAAATTCAAATTTTATATTTTCATTTTCTGTAACTACAACACCTAAGTTTGTAGAACTTTCAACTAGTCCCTCTATATCAGCACTCATAGTTTGAATATTTCTAGGCATTAAATTTAAAACTTTTATTATTTTGCTTTGAACTTGTTGTGATAAAGCTCTTTCATGTATTTCGTCTATTTTGTTGATTTCAACACATATTTGTGGGTCTGATGTCTTAAATTCATTTTTAAATACCTCTGACATAGATTCTATAACTTCTTTAGCTTTTTGTTCATTATTAGAATCTAAAGTTATTGTAGCTTCTGCTTCACGAGGTATAGCGTTGTTTTTAAGTCCACCGCTTATAGATATTAAATCATAAGCTACTTTTTCTTTTTCAAGAGCATAAAGCACTCTTCCCATAAGTAAGTTTGAATTTGCCCTCTTTTTATCTATTTCAATACCAGAGTGGCCTCCCTTTAACCCTTTTATACTTATAAGGTATGCTTGTTTAGAGCTTATATCTTTTAATTCTTTAGGTATATTTACTATAGCAGTAACCCCACCTGCACAACTAACAGTTATTCTACCTTCTTCTTCTGAATCTAGATTTATTATATATCTTCCTTCAAAGTTACTTCCATCTAAATTCATAGCGCCTTCCATGCTCACTTCTTCATTTACTGTGAATAATACTTCTAATTTAGGCATTTTTATATCATCAGATGCTAAAAGTGCAAGTCCCATAGCAACAGCTATACCATTGTCTGCACCTAAAGTTGTCCCATCTGCATATAAGTAATTTCCTTTTACTTGTAGCTTTATTGGATCTTTTGTGAAGTCGTGTATCACATCTTTATTTTTTTCACAAACCATATCCATATGGCCTTGAAGTATTACAGTTGGAGCATTTTCATAACCAGGGGAAGCTGGTTTCTTTATTATTACGTTTAAAGTTTCATCTTGTATTACTTCTAAATTAAGTCTTCTTCCTTCGTCAGCTAAATAATCGCTTATTTCCTTTTCATTTCCTGAACCCCTTGGAATTTTTGATATTTCCTCGAAGTATTTAAAAACTAATTCTAGCTTTGGGTTTTTAAAATTGAATTCCATTTTTCTTTTCCTTTCAGATTATTATTTTATAATCATCATCGCAACTGAAAGTATAATTGCTGATGCTATAAATATAGATAATAAAACTTTTGTAACAAATTTCACCCATGATTCGTAGTCTACTTTAGCGATTGCAAGAGTACCCATTATTACACCACTTGTAGGAGTAACTAAGTTTACTATACCACTACCTGCACTGAATATTGATATTACAACTTCCGGTCTAAACCCTAAGCTAACTGCTAAAGGTCCAAATATCGGCATAGAAAGCCCTGCAAGACCTGATGTAGATGGTATAAAGAAAGTAAGTGCCATATAGATTAAATAAGCTACTATAGTGAATACTATTGGGCTCATTCCAACTAGTACATTTGATGCCTTGCTCAGTACATATGCATCTAATCCAGTAGTGTTCATTATTACTGATATACCTCTTGATACACCTATAACTAAAGCAACACCTACCATATCAGCAGCTCCAGCTAAAAATGCATCTACTATTTCGCCTTCTTTCATACCATATACGATACCAATAACAATTGACATTATTACAAACCATACACCTAGTTCAGAGAACCACCAGTTACCTAAACTAGATCCTGTTAAAAAGTCAGTATATATGAATAAATTTATTCCGAATTCTTCCCAAGGTATTATTCCTGCTACCATAACTATAAATGTAAATGCAAATAATCCTAATACTATTTTTCTCTTTTTAGTAAATTCGATTACTTCTTCTTCGCCTGACTTATTTCCTATAAATGCTTCATTAGCATGTTCTATTTCTGATTTTGAAAGTATACTTTCATTTTTATCGTTATAAACTTTTTTTGCATAACTCATAACAAAATAAATTGATATAAGTAACGATACAATCCATAAAATTGTATTAGTCGCTATAACTACACCTTGGTTTACGGGAATTCCTGCAACATTTAGTGAACCTATACTTACTGAAACTAAGAATGGGTTTACAGTTGAACCTAATACACCACATCCTGACCCTAAGATTATTGTCGCTACTGCTACTAATGGGTCAAATCCTGCTATAATCATAGTAGTTGTTACAAGTGCTGTGAAAGCTATAGTTTCTTCGGCCATACCGAAACTAGTTCCTCCAAGTGAAAATAAAAACATAAGAACAGGTATTAATATTAATTCTTTACCTTTTAATTTAGATACTACTGATCCTATTCCAGCGTCTAGCGCCCCTGTTTTTGTTGTTATTCCTAAAAATCCTCCTATTAACAGAACGAATATTGCAATGTCGATTGAATCATTAAGTCCATTTATCGGCGCCATCACAAAATCTGCTAAACTTGCTGGTTTTACCCCAGCTATAAAGTGCGTTACAATCGCTATAACTGCTGTAATTATAAGTAATACAGTATAAGCTGTAGGTAACTTAAATGATTTTTTCTTTTTTTGTGTGTTGTCCATTTTTTGTCTCCTTTTTGCATTGTTGTCTAAGATTAAAATTTCCTATTTTAAATCGATATATTCATTATTTAAAAACTCGATTATAAATTTTATTTTGTATATTTTTAATCTTATTTCCTACTGGGTATTATAAAAGAATTTGACTTTTAATACAATATTTTTGTATATTTGTATATTTATGTATATAGGAAAATTTTCTGTATGATATAAAAAAATAGAAGGAGTTTTCCTTCTATTTTTATCTGTATATATATAAATTTAGAATCTTATTCTTCCAGAATGTTTTCTATATCTTCTGCTACTTCTATTGCTTGCGATATATTCGATTTCATTTAAAAATATATTTGCCTCGTCAATCGTATTATAAAGCCCTAAACTAGCTCTTATCATTCCATAAAAATACTCTCCAGATACAACATCCCTATAAGCATCACTATCGCTTGCCCCCATAAGTCTATATACATAAGGATGAGCACAGAACTTTCCTGATCTAAGCGAGATACCTTTTTCTGTCGCCATCATTATAGAAACCTCACTATAATCTCTATTTTTAATATTAAATGGTATTACACCTATTCTATCTTCTGTATAGTCTACATCTCCATACATAACTACGTTATTTATACTTTTCATGCCTTGTATAATATAGTTTTTTAATTCTCTTTCGTGATTTTCAATATTTTCAAAACCTATATTTTGTAAATCAGTAAGTGATTTTGCCATAGCTATTACACCAAAGAAATTTTGAGTACCTGCTTCATATTTCTCCGGCACAGCTGTCCAAATTAACCTCTCATCAAATACTCCAGCTACACATCCTCCACCTGCTAAAAATGGGTCTTCTTCATTTAGATAATCTTTCTTACCTACAATTGCTCCACTTCCAAAAGGCGCATATGCTTTATGTGCAGAAAAAGTCAAAAAATCGATTTCTTCATCTTTTGAATCTCCTGACATATCCACTTTTTTATGTGCAACTAATTGTGCCCCATCTACTATTATAAGTGCGCCATACTTATGTGCTATTTTTGCTATATCATTGATAGGTGTAGTATAGCCGGTTACATTAGACGCCCCTGTAATTGTGACTAATTTTATTTTGCCCTCTGCTTTTATAAGCTCGTCTTCTATATCATCTATATTTACTCTTCCAAGCTCATCAACTTCTACATATACCATCTTTCCAACACGTCTAAAAGGAAGGTCATTTGCATGGTGTTCCATTCTCGTCGTCAAAATCATATCTTCTTTATCGTGTATAAGTACATTTGCAAGCACATTTAATCCTTCTGTGTCTGACTTTGTATAAATAACGGTATAATCATCATTACCTCCTAAACCGAAGAAGTTCAGTATTATATCTCTCGCTTTATTAAACATCATAGTGCAATATTCTCCCTTAAACCCAACTCCTCTAGCTATAGGTCCATAGTTTTTTATATTGTCTTCAATTATTTTGGTAACACTTTTAAGTGGAGGTGTAGTTGCTCCATTATCAAAATTTATCGGTGTTGTATAAACACCATTAGAAAGTTTGATTTTATCATCTATACCATTAAATAAATCTCTATAATCCATATAAATTCCCCCTTATTATCATGGTATAAATATATTTCATTTTATATGTAAATATAACCTGTTTTTTATTTTTCTCACTTTTTGTAGAAATATGTAGAAATCTATAGCTAATTTATGATAAAATAAAAAAATCCGCGTTTTAACGTTTTAAGGATATAATAAGATATAATAAAATATTTATCTTTTAATTTTTCAACAGATATGGATTTTATTATGTTATATTGATTTTTTAATTTATTATTTTTAAAATTATTAAATTTTCTTAGAAAGGTTACGATAAAAAATGAACAATAATGGATCATATGCACTAGTTTTCGGTGTATCAGTTTTTGACATATGTGGTTTTACAGATAGCGATTATAGATCTAATGACTCAAACCCAGGTAGAGTTAGAACTTCTTTTGGTGGAGTTTGTAGAAATATAGCTGAATGCATGGCTAGAGTTGGAGTTAATACAAAGTTTATATCTGTTTTAGGCGATGATGAAACTGGAAAAAGCATACTTCAACACTCAAAAGAAATGAACTATAACATGGAAGAATCTCTTATAGTAAAAAATGGTCATACTCCTACTTATATGGCTATACTTGATCATTTTGGTGAAATGGTATCTGCAGTTGTAGATATGAAAATTATAGATGAATTCACAACAGAGTTTATCGACTCTAAAGCTGACATAATAAAAAATGCTAAATATATGGTTTTAGATTCAGATAGACCTGATATTGTAGAACATATATTAAAAACTTTCTCAAATGACACTAAATTTATATTAGACCCAGTATCTGCTGCAAAAGCACAAACTGTTACACATTTAGTGAAATACTTCCACACTATAAAACCTAACAGATACGAAGCTGAAATAATGTGTGGATTTAAAATTCAAAATGAAGAAGATTTAAGAAAAGCTGGTAAATACTTTATAGACTTAGGTGTGAAAAATGTATTTATCACTCTTGATGAAGACGGAATTTACTACAACAACGGAGTTGAAGAAGGAAAATTAAAAGCAAACGATGTTAAAGTAGTAAATGTTACAGGTGCTGGAGATTCTTTTGTTTCGGGAATCACAAAAGGATATATGGAGGATTATAGTTTAATTGATACATTAAAATACGCTATATCTATGTCATCAATAACTATATCAACTGAAGAGACTATACATCCAGATATGTGCCACAACTTAGTTTCTAAATATATAGAAGAAACTGATTGGACTCATACTAAATTTAATAATTAATTTTAACAGGGGCTTAATGCCCCTTTTATTTTTATCTATTATTAATTTCAAAACTTTGACTAAATATAAAATCTTTATAAAACATTTCAACAATAAATATTTTTTCAAAATAAAAACCCCTTATCAAAAAATAGTTACCTATTTTCCAATAAAGAGTTTTCTAAAAATTACTCAACCATTTCCCCGTTTAATGAGAATGAAAGAGCTGCTTCAGTTATTTTAACATTTACTAATTTTCCGATTAAATCAGCATTAGGGTCTTTTGCACTGAAGTTAACTAATTTATTTTGTCTTGTTCTACCAGTAAATTTAGTATCATCAGTTTTACTTTTACCTTCAACTAATATCTCAACTACTTGGTCTTGGTGAGTAGTGTTGTTTTCTTTTGAGATTTCGTTAACTAGTTCTAATACTCTGTTAAATCTTTCGTGTTTAACATCTTCTGGTATTTGATCTTCCATCTTAGCAGCTGGAGTACCAGTTCTCTTAGAGTATATGAATGTGAAGGCATTGTCGTATCTAACTTGTCTTATTACATCTAGTGTATCTTCAACATCTTCTTCAGTTTCTCCTGGGAATCCTACCATTATATCAGTAGAGAATGCTATTCCTGGAACCTCAGCCTTAGCTTTTTCTACTATTCTTAGATAATCTTCTTTAGAATAATGTCTGTTCATTTTCTTTAATAATCTAGTACTTCCGCATTGAACTGGAAGGTGTAAGAATTCACAAACTTTATCACAATCTCTCATAGCGTATATAACTTCATCAGATATATCTTTTGGATGAGAAGTCATAAATCTTATTCTTTCTAATCCATCTATTTCGTTAACTTTTCTTAAAAGCTCTGCGAAAGTTATTCTATCTTCTTCTTCTAAAGTTTTACCATAAGAGTCTACATTTTGTCCTAGTAAAGTAACTTCTTTAGTTCCATTTGCAACTAATTCTTTTATTTCATTTAATATATCTTCTGGTTTTCTACTTCTTTCACGACCTCTAGTATAAGGAACTATACAGTAAGTACAGAAGTTGTTGCAACCGTACATTATATTTACGAATGCTTTAAGCTCGAATTTTCTATCGCTTCTTAACCCTTCAACAACTTCACCATCAACATCCCAAACATCTATAAGTATAGAATCACTTGACATTGATTCAGATAATAATTCTGGGAATTTATATAAGTTATGAGTACCAAATACTAAGTCTACATGTTTGTATTTAGCTTTTATTTCTTTAACTATAGCAGGTTGTTGCATCATACATCCACAAACAGCTATTTTTAAGTTAGGATTTCTTCTTTTTATTAATTTTAAGTGTCCTAAGTTTCCGTACACTTTTAACTCAGCATTTTCTCTAACTGCACAAGTATTGTATATTATTAAATCTGCATGGTCAGCTATTAAAGAAGGTTGATACCCCATTGCATTTAACATAGCCCCTAATTTTTCAGAGTCATGTTCATTCATTTGACATCCAAATGTTTGTATAAAATAAGATTTTCTCTTACCAGTTAGGTGGAAATATCTTTCATTTTCATTTTTTATTTCATTTATATATTTGTCCTGTTCTCTTATTTTTTCCATAGGAACAGTGACTTGTTTTCTTTTAGACATTTAAGTTTTCTCCTTTCAAATTAATGCAAAGTTTATTATATCATAAATATGGACAAACGTTGAAAAAATATATACGAAATATAAAATAAAATATTTAAAAAATAAAAAGATAAGCATAACGCTTATCTTTTTATTCTTCATTTTCTTTAACTAAGCTATATGAGTAACTTCCTTTGTCTTTAAAATCATCATATATGTCTTCTATGTCTCCGAATACTTTTATGAATTCTTCGTCAGTCATTTCACCTATGATTTTTTCAACTTCAGTTAAATACATAACTCCTTTCATTTCTGATTACCTCCTCTATTGTTTTTATACATTCTCTATTTCTAACACATATCTGTACTTGCACCCATATAAAGTTTGTATCATTTATATTAGTTGTTTTTAGTACAGGAAAAGTCTTTTTTACTACATCGTATTGTTTTATTTTGTATAGTTTTTCTAATATTACTGAGTTTTTAAGTTTTCTTGGACTTCCATCTTTTAACTTCATATATCTATTTTTTATTTCTTGTGATATTCTTTCTAATATTTTCATTGTTTCCAAGTTATCCAAATCTATGCATATATTTGCTTCAATTTTACTTTTTAAAACAATATAATCTTCATATTTCCTCGCTTTAACACAAAAATTCACTGCTTGTTGTATATCTTTCTCAAAAAAATATACTCCTTTTCCTAGCCACTCCTCTTCTTTATAAGAAATAGAATATTGTTTGGAATTTAGTATATTTTCTCCCCTCAAAACAGTAGTTCCATGGTACCTATATAAGTTTGACTCATTATTCACATCCTCTATATCTGTAGTTTTATATTTTATTTAGTATGTGAATTATATACAAAATTTCTATATCTTATACATGATTTGTATATTTTTCTTACAATTCCTTATAATTAAAAAACCACCTCTAAACTTAGAAGTGGCCTTTTATTAATATCTTTTTATTAATGTTCAATTTCTATTTAATACTAAAAATTATTTAGTCATTTTTTTTCCGTTTTGAGTCATTGCATTTATTTTAAGTGGTAGTGTAAATAAGTTTATGAAACCTTCTGCATCTTTGTGATCGTATAGCTCACTGTCTCCAAATGAAGATATACTTTGGTCGTATAATTTGTGGTCTGTAAATATTCCAGCTGGTTTTATATTTCCTTTATATAGTTTTAATTTTACAGAACCTGTAACATTCTCTTGAGTTTCATCCATAAAAGCATTTATTGCTTTACAAGTTTTTGAATACCATTTACCATTGTATATTAAATCGGCAAATTCAAGTGATAATCTTTGTTTTAAGTGAAGAGTATCTTTATCTAATGTAGCACTTTCTAAAAAGTTGTGAGCTGCATAGAATATTTCTCCCCCTGGAGTTTCATATATACCTCTTGATTTCATACCAACTAATCTATTTTCTAATATATCAACTATACCTATACCGTGTTTAGCACCTAATTTGTCGATTTTTTCAACAAGTTCTATTGGTGATAATTTTTCCCCGTTTACTGATACTGGTATACCTTTTTCAAATCCTATTTCTACATATTCAGCTTCATCAGCTGCATCTTCTGGAGAGCAAGTTTTTTTGTAAATATCTTTATTGTGTTCATTTTCAAGATATTCTATATCTCCACCTTCAGTAGATACATGCCATAAGTTATCATCTACTGAATATATTTTTTTCTTAGTTGCAACTACCTGTATATTATGAGCATTTGCATAATCTATTGCATCTTCTCTTGATTTTATATCCCATATTCTCCATGGAGCTATAACTTTTATAGATGGGTCAAGTGCTGCTATAGTTCCTTCAAATCTAACTTGGTCGTTTCCTTTTCCTGTACAACTGTGGCATATATATTTAGCCCCTTCCTTTTGAGCTATTTCAACTAATCTTTTAGCTATTATAGGTCGTGCAAGTGCTGTTCCTAAAGGATATCTATTTTCATATAAAGCTTCAGCTTTTATTGCTTGATATATAGTAGTAGTTATAAATTCTTCTCTTAAATCTTCAACATAGGCTTTTATTGCTCCACTAGCTAAAGCTTTTTCTTCTATTTTACTCATATCATCATCTTGACCAACATTTGCACAAACTGCTATAACATCTAAATCATAATTTTCTTTTAACCATGGAATAGTTATTGAAGTATCTAATCCCCCTGAATATGCTAATACAACTTTTTCTTTCATTTTTATTATCCCCCTAAACTTATATAATTTTTTATTATTTTCTCTAAATCCTGAAAGAGTTTAGCTTAAAGCATCTCTGTACTTTTTAAAGCTAGATAAGTTTATTTAAGTATTAAAAAAGCCCCTTAGTAAAATTACTAAGAGGCGAATTATCGCGGTACCACTCTTATTAACAAATCTATCTTATATTAGTTTAACAAATAGTAAACAAAATTTCCTTTAAATTAAAAAACGCCTCTTGAAAACTCAAGAGACGAAATATTTCCGCGTTACCACTCTAATTAATAAGATAAACTTATTCACTCTTCCTTTTAAGGCAAGGCATTCCTATTATCCTACTTAAGTTCAGATAATATTCTCCAAAGCTCTTTTCATCTACTTCACAATTGCCAAGCTTCCACCATCCTCAGCTCTCTATAAATCTAAAATAAACTACTTTCTTCTTCAACGAATTTTATATTTTAAGTTTTTTAAATATAAACTTTTCTTATTTATGAGTTAATAATAAATCATTTGGATAAAAATGTCAACTGCATTTTGTATATATTATTTAATATTTAACTCTATATAAGAACAATCCTTTGGCTGGAGCAGTTTCTGGTGATTTTGATCTATCTTTTAATTCTAATAGTTCTTTTACTTCATCTGCACTAATTCTGCCATGTCCAGCGTCTATAAGCGTACCTGCTATTATTCTGACCATATTATATAAAAATCCATTACCCTCTACGTAGATTTCTATTATATCATCTTTTTCATTTATAGTAATTGAATAAATTTCTCTAATATGGCTTTTCTTCTTAGATCTAGAAGAACAAAAACTGGTAAAATCATGTTCACCTATTAAGACTTTAGCTACTTCCCTCATAGCATCTAAATCAAGCTTTTTTGCTATATGACAAGTGTATTTTCTATTAAACGGATTTGGGTATTCTCTGTTGTCGATTTTATATAAATACACTTTTCTCTTTGCATTATATCTACTGTGGAATCTATCATCAACTTCTTCAATTTCTCTTATTGCTATTGATTGTGGAAGATATTCATATAAATATTTATGTATTTTATTTAATGATAAATTGCAATTAGTCTTAAAGTTCACTACTTGTCCATAAGCGTGAACACCCATATCAGTTCTTCCAGAACCTATTATCTCTATTTTTTCTCCTGCCATTTGACTTAAAACAGATTCTAACTTACCTTGTATTGTATTTTCATTGTCTTTTAGTTTTTGGAATCCTTTAAAATTGCTTCCATCATACTCTATTGTCATCTTTATATTTCTCATCTTTTGCCTCTTTTCATTTATAATTTAATAATTTAAAACTATAATTATATTTTTAAATTATTCTTTCAATCTATATACAGAAAAAAATGTGATTAAATCACATTTTTTCCTCTACAATTGCATCCATTAAATTATTTTTTAAAGTAAAGGTAATACAAGTTCCCTGTCCTTTTTCACTTTCTAGTATCATCTTACCTTTGTGAAGTTTTACTATTTCATTACTAATAGCAAGACCTATACCACTTCCCGATTTATTGTAATCTTCTTGGAAGAATTTTTCTAAAACTTTATCTAAGTTTTCTTGTTCTATACCAATTCCATTATCGACTACAGAGAAAGTTGTATATTCATCTCCTTGGGATAACCTCACAACGACATATCCACCTTCTTCAGTGAATTTAATAGCATTTTGAACAAGATTTATTAAAACTTGTTTAAGTCTATTTTTATCACCTTGTATATCTACTATTTCGTGTTCCTTTGTGTTAAACTCAGTAAGTAAAGTTATATTTTTTTCATTAGCCTTAACACCAAGCTGATTTACTACGTCTTTTGCCAGTTTGGTAACATTAACCGAGTCAATTTGAAGTCTTATTCTATCCGATGCTAGACGAGAGAAGTCTAAAAGCTCTTCAACTAAAGTTATTAGTCTCTCCGTTTCATCTTGTATAATTCCAAGACCTAAATCAAGCTCTTCTCGGCTTATTCCTTCATATCCTAGAGTCTCACTCCAGCCTTTTATAGATGTAAGCGGAGTTCTAAGCTCATGTGATACAGAAGATATAAACTCTTCTTTTAATTTTCTTGTCTTGTCTATTTCTTTTGCCATATGGTCAAATGTCTTGACCAAATCACCTATTTCATCATCATGTAATTTTTCATTTTCTAAGTTTATATTATAATTACCTTGTGCAAGTTGATTAGCTGTTTTTTTCAAGTCTTGTATAGGTCTTATTAAAGAGTCTGCAAATCTTAAACTTAAAAGCAGGCATATTAATAATATCACTAGCCCACCTATAGATATAATACATACAACCCTAAAAATAGCATTATCTGCTTTTTTAAGAGATACACTATATCTAACTACACCTTCTACAACATTATTTACTTTAAGTGGCACAGATACACTCATAATATGATCTTTTGTCTCAGAGATTGAGTATATATAGAAATTATAATCGTCACTTCCTGTTAATGCTTTGTTTACATCATCATAATTTACTACATCTCCAGTTTTTATACCATATTCATCAAGTATAACTTCCTTATTTCTGTTTATAATCTCTATCGCAATAGAAAATTTATCACTACTTTCACCATACCCCGAATTCTGATTTAAGCCTTCTTTTTCTAATATATTATTTATTTTATCTTGAAAACTTGTAGAATCCATCCCTGAAGAATCATAGCTGTTTTGAGTGTATCGAACTTGTTGTTCTAAGTAAGATTTTGCCATACTATAATAATATTCTTTCATATAAAACATGAATAAAGCTTCAAATAAGGCAACAGTAATTATAATCATGATGAAATAATATTTTACTACTCTTTTCCTCAAACCATCTAAATGTAATATCAAGTTTAGTCTTCCTTTCTAAAGCAATATCCATATCCCCAAATAGTTTGTATATACTTTGGTTTTGATGGATCATCTTCTATTTTATTTCTTATTCTTCTAATATTTACGTCTACTATTTTAAAATCATATAAGTAGTTATTTCCCCAAACTTCAGTTAGTATTTGGTCTCTACTTAAAGATTGTTTTGCATTTACCATTAAGTATTTAACTATAGAGAACTCTGTTGGAGTTAATTCAATTTCTCTACCATCTTTAAATAATTTTCTCTTATCTAAATCAAGGACAAATGGCTCTGATACTATTTTATTTAACTTCATAGAACTTTCTTCTTTTTTGACTCTTCTAAGAAGTGCTGCAACCCTCATCAACAATTCCTTTATGCTGAATGGTTTTACTATATAATCATCAGCACCAGATATAAATCCTTCTAGCTTGTCTTCTTCTTGAGCTTTTGCAGTAAGCATTATTATACCAACTTGGTCAAATTTTTGTCTTATATATTTGCAAACTTCTATCCCACTCATATCAGGAAGCATTACGTCTAAAAGCGCTATTGAAATATCGTTGTGTTCTGTTATCTTTTCTATCGCCTCACTACCGCTACCTGCTTCTATTATTTCATAACCTTCCCTTTTTAAATTTATACTAACGAAACTTCTTATACCTATTTCGTCTTCTAAAACCAATATCTTTTCTTTCATATTCCATCCTCCATTAGAATTATTATTTTATTGCTGAAAAATAATCTTTTAATATTTCTATATTTAAATCAAGTTTCTTCATCTCTGTCATATTCATATCAGAAACAGAGAATATATATTTATCTGATTCATAAACATTATTACCTGTCTTGCTTATATTTTTTGTATCATCAACTATTGTTTTTTCTGTTACATTAAGAGTAAATAATAGTTTTCTCTCATGAGGCGATGTTTCTGAATAAGTATTTGTTGAATTATAATAAAAATTAAATACTTTATAATTTCCACTTCTATTTTCAGTATCTTCAATTACAGATAGTTTTCCAACTAAATTATTTGGTATTAAAAATCTGAAATTAGCTTCATAATTATAATAAATTTGGCTTACAAATATTACATCAGCATCTTCACCTTGTTTTCCATTGTATTTATTCCAGCTTATTATAAGACTAGTTGGAAATGTACTAGTTGATAAAGTATCAATTGTAACACTGCTTAACTCTATTTTTGGTATGTTAGTTATTCCATCGTTATTAACATCTTCAAAAGGTATAAAGTATCCATTTTTTATTTGTGATTTTGTATCTCCAAATGCATTTACTAATTCTTTATCTTGCAAATATACAACTTGAGTTGTATATCCTGTATCTTCATTATTAGGCAAACTTAAAAATAATGCCTTATCCTTAGAAGATATATTTCCTACAGATATTTCTATATCTTCAAAGTTTCGTATATTTTCAAAAACTAATCTATCTAAAATAGATATTTGGTTGTCTTTAAAATGACATATATTTAAATCCATCTCTTTGCTTTTATAATTATAATTATAAACTACTAATTCTAAAGTATTATCGTCATCTAAATCATCTACTAGTACGCCTAATTTTGTAAAATCATCTTTATTAAAATAATCATAATTTTCATTAGAAATAAGCTCTTTTATTTCTCCCTCTTCATATCTACATATATTAAGAGTTATTATATTTTTATCTTGAATAAGTAAAATTATCTCCTTATTCCCATCATTATCTAAATCATAAAAATTGGCATATTCAATCTTATTTCCATGCTTAGTATATGATATGTCATTACTTTCATTATCATTTAAATTTAATACAGTAAATCCAACTTCATTTCTTATATCTTCCCTTTTTTCAAAAAATACTATCTCATCTTTTTTATCATTATTTAAATCAATCTCATTTATCTTTCCTACCTCTATAGAGTTAGAAGGTAAAGTCAAATCAGCACTACCTGCAATTATTTTTACATTTTCTGATATTTCTCTTTTCTCTTCGTTGTATATAGGCAATTCATCAAATAAATTTATAGGGTTGTTCTCTACATTTTCACTTTTATAACACCCTGTACTAAATATAGTAACTAGAGATAACACACCTATTAATTTTAATAGCCTCATGCTTATCCTCCTATTCGTCTAATATATTATATTTAAATTTTTTCTATACTTTATAATTATACAATAATTAATAAAAAAATCAAAAGAGTTGTGCATTAAATGATTAAAATAATCACTTACGACAACTCTTTAAGCTAAAACCTATTATCTATCAAAATTTTCATCAGACCAAATTATATTTTTATCTCCCACATCCATATTGTCTTGAACTTCTTGTTCTGCTTCTTCACCTCTATAAGGAATATTTTCTGTTTCCTCTATTTCTTCATTTTCTTCTAAAGTAGTTTGATCTACTTCCTTTATATTTAAAGCTTCTTCATTATTTTGTGATTGTTTTCTATGTTTGTGTACTCTTTTCTTAGTATTTTTATGTCCTGCTTTATTTGTAGTATTTTCAGCAGTATCTTGTTTTTCTTGTGTACTTTGTTTTTTGTGGTGTTGTCTTGGTCTAGTTTTTTTAGATTTCTTTTGTCCTGTAGGTTGAGTAGTTTCTTCTACTTCTTGGTTGTTCTTTTTATTTTTACTTACCTTAGGTTCCATTTCTTCTTGTGGTTCTTCTTGTGCATTTTTATGATTTTTCTTTGATTTTTTACCTACATTAAATTTGAAACTATTTTTTTTGACTCTTTTTCGTGGTTGGTTTTTGCCTTCTTGTATATTAAACTCTTCTTTTCTTTCTTCTGGAACAAGATCATTTAAAATCACGTCGTTGTATTTTTCTTCATATTGAGTAGTTGTATTATTTTCAATATTTTTATTTTTGGAATTCTTTTTATTATGTTTTGCTCTCATTATAAAATAACACCTCCAAAATGCTATATAATATTTATATTTAAAGAATTCTATTTTTATTCTTTTTTTAAGCATCTTGGAGGTAATTAATTATTTTCTAGGCGGTTTTGGCCCTGGATATTGGTATAAATAACTTTTTAGCATACCATTGTATAGTTTTCTTTTTCTCGTTGCATCTTGGCCAAATTCACTTTCAAAATCTTCATAAGAAGTTATTAAATAATATGACCAATTTTTTAATTTTCTAAATGCATAGCCAAGTTGTTTGTAAAGCATTTTTACAGAATCAACATCTTCAAGTCTCTCACCATATGGTGGGTTTGTAACGATAAATCCGTATTCTTCATCACTTGTAAATTCTGTAGCGTCACCTACATTAAATTCTATATAATCTGCAACACCTGCTATTTCTGCATTTTCTCTAGCTATTTCTATAACTTCTTCGTCTATATCGTATCCGTATATTTTAAATTCGATATCTTCATTTATCATATCATAAGCTTCTCTTCTAGTATCCCACCAGATTTTTTTATCTAGTGTTCTCCATTTTTCAGATATAAACTCACGATTAAGCCCTGGAGCCATGTTTATTCCCATCATAGCTGCCTCTATTAATAATGTTCCCGAACCACATAGAGGGTCAACTAGAGTTCTGCCTGGTCTCCATGGAGTTAAATACATTATCCCAGCTGCTAGAGTCTCTCTTATTGGAGCTTTATTAGCTTTTTCTCTGTATCCTCTTTTGTGAAGAGCAACTCCTGTTGTATCGATTGTAAGAGTTACTTTGTCTTTATGTATAAATACATATATAGGATATTTTTCTTTGTCTTCTTTTATTAATCCAGTTTCCATATAGCTCTTTTTAAGACTTTCAACTACTGCCTTTTTAACTATAGATTGTATATCTGGTATTGAGTGTAATTTTGATTTTATCGAAGACGCCTTTGTTATTGGGAATTGAGCTCCATATGGGATGTATTTTGCCCAATTTATTCTCTTTGTTCCCTCGAATAATTCGTCGAAACTTTTCGCCTCGAATTCAGCTATTTTAAGGTGAACTCTCTCTGCACATCTAAGCCACATATTTGCTTTTGCAATTCCGTATTGATCAGTTTTATATGTAACCCTTCCGTCTTCTGTTTTAACAATTTCAAATCCTAAGTTTTTAATTTCGTTTGATAGCATTTTTTCCATTCCAAAAAAGCACGGCGAAATTAAAGTGTATCCTTTTTCCATTTATGAATCTAATCCTTTCGTCTAATTATTTAAGCTTCCCATTTGATATCCATTTAAATCTAATGTTACATATTTAAATCCAATTTCTTTAAGTTTATTATGTACATTTTTCATCATTTCATCATCGAAAAACTTATGCATTTCATCTTTAGCCACTTCTATTCTGGCTATATCGTTATGTAATCTAACTCTATATTGTCTAAAACCTAAATCTTGAAGATAGTTTTCAGCTGCTTCTACTAATTTAAGTTTTTCTTTCGTGATTTTATCTCCATAAGGAATCCTACTTGCAAGACATGCAAAAGAAGGTTTATTATATGTATTTAAATTAAGTCGCTTTGACAAAATTCTTATTTCTTCTTTTGTAAGAGAGCTGTCTTTTAATGGACTTACTACTTGTAATTCTTCAAGAGCTTTAAGCCCCGGTCTAAAATCGCCCAAATCGCTCACATTAGTTCCGTCTAAGACATATTTTACATTGTTTTTAACTGCATAGTCTTTAATCATATTGAAAACTGCGCATTTACAATAATAACATCTTTTTTTGCTATTTTCAATAAAACCTTTTTCGTCGAAATTTTCTACTTTTATTACTTCATGCTTTACTCCAAATTCTTTGGTATACTGCTTTGCTTCTTCTATTTCTCTATCTGAATGCATCATAGCGTGTATAGTTACAGCAATAGCATTTTCTCCTAATTCATCACTCGCCACTTTAAGTAAAAAGTTGCTATCAACTCCACCAGAATAAGCTATTACAACTTTTTTCATTTCTCTCAATTTACTTTTTAATAATTCGTATTTTTCATCTATATTCATGATTATCCACCTTCTTATATTTATCTAATTTAACCTACAGTAATTATATATTAAAGATACAATTTACTTCTATATAAATCTTTTTTTAATTAAAAAAGATTTTTAAATTGTAAGGAAATTCTATATTATCTGATTTGTGGATAATTTATAATTTCCAACTTATTAACTTGAGCAACGGAATCTTCGATTCGTTGGCGACATGAACGAAGTGAATTTTTTTATGTAATTTTATAATTCATATTTATTTTATATGAAATACTTGTTTTAAATTTAATTATATAGAGCGTTTAAATTTTATCCAAATTGTGGTATTATAATTTTATATTTAATATTTGGGAGGAATTGACAATGGCAGCAGATTACGTCAAAATATTAGACAAATTAGTTAGGCTAAACAGGGGAATGAATTTAAAACTTAGAGAGGGGACTACGACACTTGATGTAAACATCTACAACAATACGCTTTTAACTTTAGATTTAGAGTGTGATGATGTAGATAAACACAGTGAATATATTTATAACGAGATAATAGCGCTTGAAAATGTAACGATGTATATTCCGAGCGTTTATATAAAAGAAGATTAGAAAATTTTGAAATATTAATGTTTATAATTGACTTAAATATTAATATTTCAGTATTTGGTCAGTTTTATGTTTTTATCCACAAAAAATTAAAGGCTAGAGTGTTATATTGCATGCTCTAGCCTTTTATAAAGCTTATATTTTTAATTTCCATTCCAAGGAACAAGCTGTACCTCACCATATGCTCTATCTATCAATCGATTAGAGTATTCACCTTTATACCCAATTATATTAAGTATAACTAGTTCTACATATCTTGTCCCAACTTGGATAATATTCCACACATCTTCAACTGTAATAGTTGCTCTATTTCTCTTTCTTGTCGGATGGACTATTTTATTTCTATAATAGATAAGTAAGTCAACTCCATCATCAAATCTTTCGTTTATATAGTTATCAAATAAAAATAAGTCATCTTTCCCATAAGGAATCCCACATACCTCTAGCAGAGTTCTTATATTTTTCGTAGCCAAATTTTCATCAAATTCATCATCGGTCAATATCTTTTCTTGTTCTACTAAAACTATGTATGATAATGTCTCTAAACAAATTTGTATAGATATAAGATTGTTTTCTAGAGTTAATCCATCAAATGACTGTAAATACCAATCGACAGCCTGTCTTATCGCTTCATTATAATAATCATCTATTAACTTATTATTCATCAAAGTTAAATACTTTTCTATGTTGTGATAGTTTGATATAGTGTCCTTCCAGTTAGGTATAAATCTATATGGACTTATAAATGTCTCTCTCCACAATCTATACACGTTTTCCCTATTTTTATATCCAAATGCTGCACATATATCTACATATCTACCGCACATAAAACTGAACGATATCGATAAATCATCTAATACTTGATTTATAATATTTGTCTTAAATGGCTTTTTATCTTTTCGTCTAATTCTACCACTATGAGTTATTATATGTGCGTCTCTATCTTTTAATCTTTCGTCTAATTCTTTCGTAAAGTCAAATCTCTTATCTACTATAATTTCAAAATCCCCTGAATTAAATTCCATTCTTCCAGCAAATAATCTATCATCGTATTTAATAAGCTTTCCAAAATATTTATCAAAATTGACAACATCAAAATCTACATAGTCGACCTCGGCATTTTTAGATCTTATATGCCCATGATTTATATAGCCCTCTATCATTACATCATTTAAATAGTTCACCGTTACCGAAACAGGTCTATACTGGTAAATTTCAAGCTCTGCTGAATCGTAGTCTAATGTCATATCTACATTATAGTTTTTAACTGATAATATTTTCCCTTTAAATGTTATTGTCCCCTCTGTAGCCATCTTGTACATTACTTTTCCACTGCATTTATACTTTCGATTTAATAAGTATATACAAAATCTACCTTCATAAATTGGAATATTTTCATCTATATCGAATTGGAGAAACTTTGAAAATATAGCATTTTCAACTACTTTCATATTTTTCCACCTTTTTCATTTTTATTAAATTCGTGTTTATACATACTGAATTATATTATATCATATTTATATATAGTTTAAAAAAACTTTATTTTATATCTAAAAAAATCATTTATAATTTTCATAGAAAAATCTCCCCCATATATGAGAGAGATTTTGAACTTCTTTGTATTATATATTTAAATTATTTTAATGCTTCTTTTAATGCTTCATAAGAAAAATCAACTATTTCTTTGCATCCTACTCTGTCTTTTTTAAGAGATTTACACTCTGCAGTTCCGTAGTGATCTATTGTTTTTTGCATTATTTTTCTTGTATAAGTTTTTGCTGGATTTTCTTCTCCTGCTTCGTCTCTACCTTTTGCAAAACTTGCGCATATACATGCACCATTTACTGCTCCACATAAGTTCCCAACAGCGCATCCCCCACCAAGTCCGCTAGCTACTCTTATTGGTATATCAGTTCCAAATTCTTCGTTATATGCTTTTATTACTGATTCTGCACAGTTTAGGCCTTCCATAAAGTAATCTGATGCTAATTTTTTTTCGCTCATATTATTTCCTCCATTTTTCTATCACTTTATATATTTTTATGGTTATTATACTATAATACATTTTATCAAAAATTATTAGTTTATGTTATAGTTTTTTTA
>CAMEPL010000021.1 GCA_945931665.1 uncultured Clostridium sp.
AAGTAGGTGAAAATATGTTAGTATTGGGGCTTACAGGAAATATTGGATGTGGAAAAAGTAGTGTATCTACTATTTTTATGGAAAATAACATAAAAGTAGTAGATGCCGATATAGTAGCTAGGCAAATATTTGACGATAAAGGTTTATTAAATGAAGTATTTTCAACTTTTGGTAAGAGTATTAGAAATCAAGATGGAAGTTTAAATAGAAGAGCATTAGGAAATATCGTATTTAACGATGACGAAAAATTAATTCTTCTAAATAATTTAACTCATCCAAAAATAAAACAGAAAATACTATCTAAAGTTGAGGAATATAAAAATCAAGGCGAAAAGATAGTAGTTATAGATGCAGCATTATTAATAGAAGACGATTATATTCCATATATACAAAAATTAATTTTAATAACTTGTAGAGAAGATATACAGATTAATAGAATTATAGCTAGGGATAACTGTACAAAAGAAGAGGCGATTAGTAGAATAAATTCTCAAATGAGTCAAGAAGATAAGAAAAAATTTGCTGACTATATTATCGACAATTCAAATTCATTTGAAGAATTACAAGAGAAAGTTTTAGAGCTAATAAGCGTTTTACAAGGAGAAAAAGAGTGAAAAAAAAATTAATCTTAATTCTATTTATTATAATAGTGTTGGGGGCTGCTTCATATATAGGAAAAGATGAAGTATATAAATATCTTTATCCTAAAAAATATTCAGACTACGTAGAATTTTATTCGAAAGAATACAATATAGATGAAAATTTAGTTTATAGCATAATAAAAGCAGAAAGTAAGTTTAATAAAGATGCAATTTCAAGAAGAGGTGCCAAAGGCCTTATGCAAATTGGAGATGGAACAAGAGATTGGGCCATTGAAGAACTTTCAATAGAAGATGTAGATATCTTTGAGCCAGAGGATAATATAAGAATAGGATGTTGGTATTTAAATAAGCTATACAGAGAGTTTGGAGATTTAGATTTAGTTATAGCAGCTTATAATGGGGGATCGGGCAATGTAAAGAAATGGCTAGCTGATGAGGAATATAGTGAAGATGGAGAAAACTTACATACGATTCCTTTTAAAGAAACATCTGCTTATGTAGAAAAAGTAAAATATAATTATGAAATGTATAAAAAAATCTATAACTAGAAAGGTAAAATAAGATGAAGAAGGTAGTAAAATTAATAAGTCTACTTTTAGCTATGATGGTATTTGTTACAGGGTGTAATTCAGATACTGATATAAAAAGCAAAGAAGAACAGACATCGAAAAAGACTTCAGAATATATAAACTTAACGATGCTAAGGGCAACTACAATTAATCCGATTTTAAATACTGATAAATCAGTTAGTTATATATTAGATTTAGTGTATGATAGTCTATTTGAATTTGATGAAAATTATAATATTCAACCAAAATTAGTAGAATCTTATAGTATTTCATCTAATAATAAAAAGATAAACATAACTCTAAAAGATAATATAAAATGGCACGATGGAGAAAGTCTTACAGCTAGAGATGTTAAATATACATATGAACTAATTAAAAAAAATAAAGATAGCGCTTATAATAGTTTAGTATCAAATATAAGTGGAATAACTGTACATGGGAATAAAGAACTCACTATAAATTTTGAAGACAGTTATTCATTTTCCCTAGAAACTTTAATTTTTCCTATAGTGTCAAAATCTAAATTAAATGGATTAAAAGATGATGACTTAGAATTAGCGAAAAATAATTTAATTGGGTCAGGTGCTTATAAAATAAAAACTTATGAAGACAGAGATTATATGATTTTAGAGCCAAATAAGGATTATTATGATTTAAATAAAGATAATAACAATAAAGAAGTATACGTTAAAATGGTTCCAGATAGTGAATCTCAGACAGAAATGGTATTATCTTTAGATAGTGATATAAGTAAGGTTACATTAGGAAGTATAAGTAAGTTTATAGATAATGATAATTTTATTATAAATAAATATCAAGGAAAAGATTACGACTATGTCATGTTTAACTATGATAATAAGTATTTAAAAAACTTAGATATGAGAAAGGCTATCTCATTTGCAATAGATAGAAATTCGATTATAAGAGATGCTTATTCAAATAGAGTAAAATTAAGCAATTTTCCTTTAAACTCTACATCAAATTACTATGATAGCGACTTAAAACCTCTATCTTATAATACTGAAAATGCTCAAAATTATTTAAAGAAGGCTGTTTTATCTTTAAGTGATATAGATTCTAGCCAAAATAATGATGTAAATTCAGCAGAGGGTATAAATAACACTACAAATAATATAGACTCAGATAATAAAGATAAAACAGATAGTAAGAATAAAACTGTATCAGATGACAATAATAAAGATAATACAGATACAACTTCTAATGCCAACGACAAAGATAATACATCAGATAATAAAAATGATGAACAAGAAAAAAGAACATTTAAAGATGTTAAACACTCTGAAGTAAAAGAAATGTTAAAAGATGTTACATTTAAAATAATAGTAAATAAAAATAACACGGAGAGAGTTAAAGCAGCTAACATAATAAGCAATAACTTAGATGAAATCGGAATAAAAACAGAAATAAAAGATTTAAATGAAGATGAAATGAAAAAGGCATTAGACGAAAAGGATTATGATTTAGCGCTTATGGGATGTGAATTACCAGCTGTTTCTGATGCAACATATGTCCTTAATCAACTTGGATATAGTGATAAAAAATTAGATAAGTATCTAAAAAAACTACAAAACGCAACTTCAGAAGATGAAGTGAAAAAAATATATAAAAATATACAAAAATATGTTAAAGAAAAAGCTATATTTATAAGCTTTGGTATATTAGATGATTATGTCGTATTGAACGGAAGACTAAAAGGTAACTTAAACTCTAATGATTTTAATGTCTATTCAGGAATAAATACAATTAAAATGGATGAATAATATTGTAAAAGTGAAAATGATTATTGGTAGAGTTTTCTAATAGTATGTGTTATAATATACCTGTACAGGGTATATATGGAGGTGTAATCAATGGAAAAAAAATTATTAATTGAAGGAATGAGTTGTAATCATTGCGTTAATCATGTAAAAACAGCACTGACAGAAGATATAAAAGGTATAGAAGTAAAAGAAGTTAACCTAGATGGTAAATATGCTTTAGTTGATATGGCCGATGGAGTTAACTTAGATGAATTAAAAGCTTTAATAGCTGATTTAGGATTCGAGTTAAAAGGAATACAATAGATACATACTATTGAGAAACAAATTTAAAGAGAAAACTCAGAAAATTACGCATTGGAAAAAATTACAATGGAAATTTTGCAAAAAAACGGCTTAATATAGGTCGTTTTTTTGTATTAATACATATTCAATTCTTATTAGGATAGTAAACTAGATTTGGTCAAGCTTTTGTGGGTATAAATTGAAGGTAATAAATAATATAAAAGCATAATTTGAAATAGAATAGGAAATAAATATATTAAAGGAAAAATTAAACGAGGTGTAATAATGAACAAAATTTTAGAACAAGCACAGGCAATAAAAAGTGATATAGTAGAATATAGAAGAACTATTCATCAAAATCCAGAAGTTGGAGATACATTACCTAAAACAAAAGCATATGTAATGGATAAATTAAGAGAACTTGGCTATGAACCAAAAGAAATATGTGAAAGTGGTATAGTAGCCACAATAGAAGGTTCTAAACCAGGAAAAACATTCTTATTAAGAGCTGATATGGATGCACTTCCAATGGAAGAAGCTCCAAACTGTGAGTTTGCAGCTACAAATGGAGCTATGCACTCTTGCGGACATGATATGCATACAGCAATGTTACTAGGGGCTGCTAAATTATTAAAACAAAACCAAGACCAAATAGAAGGTACTGTAAAATTAGTATTCCAACCAGATGAAGAAGGTTTTACTGGTGCTAAAAAAATGATAGAAGCTGGAGTTTTAGAAAATCCAAAAGTTGATGCTGCTATGGCAATGCACGTAAACTCTGGAACACCATCAAACTTAGTAGTTTGTGGATTAGGTACTAGTATAGGTGGATGTAATAGATTTAGAATAGTTGTAAACGGAACTGGATGCCACGGAGCTATGCCAGAAACTGGTGTTGACCCAATATTCATAGCAAATCAAATATATTCTGCTATACAAGAAATTACTAACAGAGAGATAGTTGCTACACAACCAGTTGTTATAACAATAGGTAAATTTGTTGGTGGAGATGCTCCAAATATAATACCAGGTCAAGTTATTATGGAAGGTACTATAAGAACATTAGATAAAGAAGTAGGAGAATATGTATTCAAAAGAATGGGTGAAATAGTTACTGCTACTGCTAAAATGTTAAGAGGAGAAGCTGAATTAATAGAATTATCTTCTGTTCCACCACTAACTAACAACAAAGAGTTAGCTACTGAAGTTACTGGATATATAAAAGATTTAGTAGGTGAACAAGGTGTATTCCTATTTGAAGGTGGAGGAATGGGTTCTGAAGACTTCGCTTCTTATTCTTATGAAGTTCCTAGTTTATATTTAATATTAGGAGCTGGAGCTAAAAATGAAAATCCTTTATATGGTGAACCAATGCACAATACTAAAGTAGTATTCAATGAAGATGTACTTGTAACTGGAGCAGCAATTCACACATATGGTGCTATAAATTGGTTAAAAAACCATAAATAAATTTATTTAATTAAAAATAAAATTAATATTTGTTAGAAATAATACAAAACCTGCAAATTTTTATATTAAATTTTGCAGGTTTTTGTAATAATATATAGATATAACTAATATAAGACTTGAAGGACGTGAAAATATGAGTATAAAAATTATTACGGATAGTACGTCATATATCCCACAGGAATATATCGATAAATACGATATAAAAGTAATTTCATTGAATGTTGTAATGGATCTTAATAGTAGAAGGGAGTTGGATATAGACAATAAAACGTTTTATGATGAAATGGATAAAGCATCTGAAATTCCAAAGTCATCGCAACCAATACCTGAAGAAATGTTAAATACTATGAAAGAAATACTAGATAATGGAGATTCAATAGTAGGTATTTTCTTATCCTCAAAAATGAGTGGTACATATTCAAATGCATGTATGATGAAAAAAATATTACTAGAAGATTATCCACATGCAAATATAGAAATAATAGATTCTACTACTAATTGTATGCAGATGGGATTTGCTGTTGTTGAGGCAGCGCGTTTTGCTAGCGAAGGAAAATCTATTGAAGAAGTAGTTGAAAGGGCAGATTATGTTATAAAAAACAGTCGCTTTTTATTTACACCAGAAACTTTAACTTACCTAAAAAAAGGCGGAAGAATAGGAGGAGCCTCGGCTCTACTTGGTGGGATTTTACAAATAAAGCCTATTTTAACGGTTAAAGATGGTGAAACATCAGTATTTAAAAAAGTTAGAACTAGAAAAAAAGCAATAGATACTTTAGTAGAAACATTTTTACAAGATATAGAGAAAGATGGATTAGGGGATGTAATAGTTCATCATATCAATTGTAAAGAAGAAGGGGCTAAATTGACAAAATATTTAGAAGAAAAGCTAGGAAGAAGCGTAAAACTACAATCTATCGGACCAGTTATAGGTCTTCATGTTGGTCCAGGTAGTATTGGGATTGCTTATTATACAAAATAAGTTTTATTTAAGGGTGATTTTTATCATCCTTTTTTTGTAAGTAAATATACTAATTAAGTAAAAAAGATCTCTATTATAAAAATAGAGATCTTAAATGGGGGAGATTGAGTATATTTGATTTTACATTTATATTATTGGCATATTATAAAAAACTATACATATAATTTAATATTTTTTTTTATAAATCATATAATTAAAGTAAATATTTTAACAATATTTATGAACTCACATTTTATATTCCCATGAATATAATAAAATAAATGAGGTGGAGGTATCATGGAATCTAGAACATATAAAGAGAATTTTAGAAATTTGATACTCGATATGGTACAAAAAGAATTTGAGAATTATGTATCACAAAGAGGTGCAAAACGATTTTTTGAAGCAAATGTAGATAGAGTAATAGATGAAAATATACAAAGAGTTCAAACTAGAAAGAATAATGAAAATATATATTTAAAAATATTAACTTATGGTTCATATCAAGAAAATCTTGTATCAATAGGAAAACTTATAAAAAAGCAAGATCTTTTCAAATCTAAAAAAGAAATCTATAATTTTGCTAAATATCTCAATCTAAATGTAAATAAAAAGCTTTCTTACAATCAAATGTTGAGAATTATATCAAAATATATTTATGATAATAGAGATTTATATTCAAATAGGTATGTTATTTATAGAAAATCTAATAAAGAATATGTAGTAAATCCAGAAATAGTAAAAGAAGATTTAATTGAAAGTTATAAATCTAAAACAAGAGAAGAAATGAAGTCAATAGCAAAACTTTTAGATGTTGAGATAGATGAAGATGAGGGAGCAGAAGATATAAGGAAAAAAATAATAAACAATATAATAAAACAAAAATTAAAAAAAAATAGATAGGATAAAGTTAAAAAATAAATATAAATAAATATATAAAAATAATAAATAATAATATATATAATAAGACGCTAAGAAGCGTCTTTAATTTTTAATTTTTTAATTGAGGAAGGGTGTGATTAATATAAAATTAAGAAAAATTTTTCTTTTAACAATTATAATATTAATTGCGACTTATCTTGGAACTAGTCAAGAGAAGAATATAGAAGATATAGAAATAAAAATAATAAGTTACAATATACATAGTGGAACAGACAAAAATATGGCACCGACATTATTTGATACAATAAACTTTCTCAAAAAAAGTAATGCCGATATTATATGTTTACAAGAGGTTAATGAGTCATCTAAAATAGGATTTCAAGTTAGTAGCTTAAAAGAAGAGTTAGGTATGAACTTGCATTTTGGGGCAAATGTTGTAGGTGATAATACTAATTACGGTTTAGCTACTTATTCAAAATATAAGATTATAGATGAAAAACATATTTATTTGAGTAGTGCTAAAGAACAGCGAGGGTTTTTAGATACTACTATAAAAGTTAAAAATAAAAAAGTACATATAATAAATGTGCATCTCGGGCTAAGCGACAAGGAACGAAAAAAACAGATAAAAGAATTAGAAGAATATTTAAAGAAACTAAAAAATAGTTACTTTATTATTTTGGGAGATTTTAACGAAGGAAATATATCATTAGATAATGATATTATGATTGATGCAGCTGAACAATTAAATAAATCAAATATATTAACTTTCTCAATAGGTTTAGACAGAATAGATTATATGTTTGTTTCAAACAATATAAAAGTAGAGTCATATGAAGTACTAATAAAAAATATGTCAGATCATTATCCAATAGTTGCTAAAATATTGATATAATTATGTTATAATAAAGAATAAACGTTTAACTTAACAAGGAGGTAATGTATGAATTTTACATTTTGTCACAATAATTTTAATGTATTAGACTTAGAAAAGAGTCTTGAATTTTATGAAAAAGCCTTAGGTCTTAAGGAAGCGAAACGAAAAGTTGCAGATGATGGGAGTTTTATACTTGTATATTTATCTGATGGAAAAACAAATCATACCTTAGAACTTACATGGTTAAGAGATTGGGATAGACCATATAATTTAGGTGATAATGAATTCCATCTAGCTCTTGAAGTAGATGATTTTGATAAAGCATATGAACATCACAAAGAAATGGGATGTATATGCTTTGAAAATAAAGAAATGGGAATATACTTCATAAATGACCCAGATAATTACTGGATAGAGATATTACCATCAAATATAGTATAAAGAAAACTTAGTAGTAAATAATATGGGGGAATAAGATTATGAATAAGGTATTAGTAACATTAGGAATAGGGGCAATGGCTATATCTTTAAATGTAAATAAATCTTATGCTGATTCTAACGCAATAGTTAATGTAAGTGCATTAAATGTAAGAAGTGGCCCTGGAATAAATTATTCTAAGACAGGAATTGTTTATAAAGGGGCCTCTTTAAACATAATTGAAACTAACGGTGAGTGGTCACATGTTACATTAACTAATGGGGAAAAAGGATGGGTTTATTCAAAATATATAAACAATCAGCCATTATCGAACAATACACAGAATAATACAGAAAATAATATATATAAGTCAGGAACAGTTAATACTAGTTATGTAAATGTTAGAACTGGAGCAGGAACTACACACAGTATAAAGACGATAGTTCCATATGGGACAAAAGTTAAGTTAATTAGCAAATCAAATCAATGGTATAATGTTAAATTAGAAGATGGTACTATTGGATGGATAAAAGGAGACTATATAAGTACTGGGACTAATAGTAACAATCAAAATAATAACACATCTAATAATTTTATCCAATGTAATGGTAAAGTAACGAGTTATTCAAATTTAAATGTAAGAAGTGGACCTTCGACAAGTTATAATATAAAAGCAAAACTTATTCATGGACAAGTAGTTAAATTAACTGCAAAATCAAATGGATGGTATAAAGTTAGTTTAACAAATGGAATAACTGGATGGGTAAGTGGTGACTATATAAAAATAACTACAGAAAGTGTTACGAAACCAAGTACATCTAGTTCAAATAATACAAATACATCAAATTCAAATAGATCTGCTGTTGTTAATTTAGCTTACTCATTACTTGGAAAACCTTATGTATGGGGGGCTAATGGGCCAAATAGTTTTGATTGTTCAGGATTTACTAGATATGTATATCTTCATGCAGAAGGTAAATCTATACCAAGAGTATCTTATGAACAAGCCAAAATAGGAATACATGTATCAAGAGGAAATTATATGCCAGGAGACTTATTGTATTTTGCAACAACAGGTACAGGAACAACAAGTCATGTAGGAATTTATATTGGCAACAATACATTTATACATGCTAGTGGTAGCGCAGCAAAACCAGATAAAGTAATAATATCTAGTTTAAGTGGATATTATGGAAGGGTATTACTTGGAGCTAGAAGATTTTAAATAAATACATTCATAAAAATCAAGCCCTTTAAATATAATTGTATAAATAATATTTAAGGGGGCTTAACTAATGAGTAATAAAAAGATATACAAAGGTTTAAATAAAAGACGAAAATTTCACTTTAGAAAATTTATAACAGTAGTACTTTGCATGGCATTAATAGTCGGATATACTTATAAAAAAATTAAGATAGACGAAGTATTTAAAAATATCAATATATCTAAAAGTTTATCTTCAAATTTGTCTTCTATAGTAGATAAATTATACTTTTGGCAAGATCCAGGGTCTGAAATTTTTAACTTAGCATCAACAAGCACGCAAAAAACGGACAACTCATCACAAAAAAATATATCTAATGAATCTAATAAAGAAAAATCTAAAGAAAATTCAACAGCAAATACAGAAGTAGCAGTAGTAGAAGGGATAGATGTTTATTTAATTCAAGTGGGATCTTTTGATAATAATAAAGATCTAAATAAAATGACATCTAAATTAAAAGAATATAAAATACCTAATTCAACAGTAAAAATAGACGGTGCAAATAAAGTACAAGCATATGTTTCATTTAATGAAGAAGATGTAAGAAGTCATTTAGAAAAAACAAAAAAAATAGTTGATGATGCATTTATAACTAAATTAGAGATTCCAGTATTATCCTTAGAATATACAGAAGAATATTCATATATAAAAAATATTGCTGACAGCTTAAACTCTCTATTAAAAAATTATCAAGAAGAATCTAATTATATAAATAAAAATAGAAAAAATTTAGATAGTCAAGAGTATAAAAAAATATTAAGCAAAAGAGAAAATATTCTAGATAAATTAGAAAATGAAGTAAATAAAATAGATTATAAAGAGTTAGATAGCTTTAAAACTAATTTATTGTCTTATACTTCACAAGTAAGAGGTAATATTTCTAACTATGGGGATAAAATAGATACTGATGATGAATATAAATATGAGGCTCTATTAATGTCTTCAATACAAATGTATTATGAGTTTATAAACCAAATTAAAACTGCTTAAAAGGTTGAGTTTTTCAACCTTTTTTTATTTTGTATTAGAATACTTAAGTAAATAAAAATTTAAATCATTATATAAAATAAATATTATTTATTAAATGCATTTTTTATAAAATAGTTAAAAAATAGTAATAATTAGGACAAATAATTAACAATTGTTAAATTTTGGATACAAATATAGTATACTATATATATAAAAACAATAAATAAAATATAAAAAGACAGGAGGTAAATAAAATGAGACTCTTAACATTTAAAGGGGGAATACATCCTCCATATAACAAAGAGTACACAAACAAAGTAGCTCTAGCGAAAGCCGAAGCTCCAAAAATTGTTTACATTCCTCTTCAACAACATATAGGTGCTCCAGCAAAACCTATAGTAGAAAAAGGTGATGAGGTTAAAAAAGGGCAAATGATAGGGCAAGCAGGTGGATTCGTTTCAGCAAATGTTCACTCATCAGTTTCTGGTAAAGTTATAGATATAGCAATGCATGAAGTTCCAGGTGGAATGGGACAGTGTATTGTAATAGAAAATGACTTTAAGGAAGAGCTTCATGAAAGTGTTAAACCACATGGAGATTTAGATGATTTACAACCAAAAGAAATTATAAAAATCATACAAGATGCAGGAATTGTTGGTATGGGTGGTGCAACATTCCCAACACATGTAAAATTATCTCCACCACCAGATTCAAATATAGACGTTATTATTTTAAATGGTGCTGAATGTGAACCATATTTAACAGCTGACCACAGATTGATGGTTGAAATGCCAGAAGATGTAGTCTTTGGTATAAGAGCAGTAATGAAAGCATTAGATGTACATAAAGGATATATTGGTATAGAAGTAAATAAACCAGATGCAATAGAAGCAGTTACTAAAGCAGCTCAAGCATATCCAGAAGTTGAAGTAGTTGGCCTTGAAATAAAATACCCACAAGGTGCAGAAAAACAGCTTATATATGCATGTACAGGTGGTAGAGAAGTTCCATCAGGAGCATTACCAGCAGCTGCAGGTGCTGTAGTTACAAATGTTGGTACTGCAGCACAAATAGCTAAATCAATAAAAACAGGATTACCATTAATAGAAAGAATAACTACTATTACAGGGGATGCAATAAAAGATCCTAAAAACTTAATAACTAAAGTCGGTACACCAATTTGTGAAATAATAGACCAATGTGGTGGATTTAAAGATGATATAAAAGTAGGAAAAGTTATATTAGGTGGACCTATGATGGGGAATACACAGTATACTACTCAAGCAGCAAGTACAAAAGGTACTTCAGGTATATTATGTCTATCAGAAGAAAAAGCTAGACTACCTGAGCCAACAAATTGTTTAAGATGTGGTAGATGTACAGAAGTATGTCCAGCATTTTTACAACCTTTATATATAAGTGCAAATTCACTTAAAGGTGATTTTGACAAGGCAGAAGAACATAGAGCGCTTGATTGTATAGAATGTGGTTCATGTTCATTTATATGTCCAGCTAGAAGACCTTTAGTAGAATCAATAAGAAATGCTAAACGTCAAATTCAAGCAAAACGTAGAAAAGCACAAGCTCAAGCAAAAGCAGCAAAATAAATATCGGGAAATATCGGGGGGAAATAAACATGGAAAATAAGTTTATAGTGTCATCATCACCTCATATTAGAAGTAATGAAGATACTTCTTATATAATGAAACAAGTTATATTTGCTCTTGTACCAGCAGCCCTTGCAGGATTATGGTACTTTAGAGCAAGCGCATTATATGTTATGTTTTTCTGTATATTGGGTACAGTTGGCTCTGAATATATATGGGAAAAAATAACTAAACAAAAAAGTACTATAGGAGATTTTTCAGCAGTAGTAACAGGTTTATTATTAGCATTTAACGTTCCAGCTTCACTTCCATGGTGGATGTGTTTATTAGGAGGTATATTTGCAATAGTAATCGTAAAAATGATGTTTGGTGGAATTGGTAACAACTTTGTTAACCCAGCTTTAGCAGCTAGAGCATTCTTATTAGCATCATTCCCAGTTCCAATGACTAAATGGACTCAAACAGGTGTAAACTGGGTAAGTACTGCAGGGGCAGCAGATGCAGTAACAACTGCAACTCCACTTAGCTTCTTAAAATCAGGGGCAGCAGGTCTTCAAGGTTTAGCTGATAATAATATATCTATGATGGATCTATTAGTAGGTAATATAGGTGGATGTGTTGGTGAAACATGTGCAATATTATTATTACTAGGTGGTATTTATTTAATATACAAAGGAATTATAAGTTATATTATGCCACTATGTTATTTAGCAACAATATTTATATTAACTTTCTTGTTAGGTGGATTTAATATTCAATTCGCTGTAAGTGAAATATTAGCAGGTGGTGTTATGTTAGGTGGTTTCTTCATGTTAACTGACTATACAACATCTCCAATGACTAAAAAAGGACAAATTATATATGCAGTACTTGCAGGTATAATATGTTCAGTTATTAGACTATATGGTGGATATCCAGAAGGATGTTCATATTCAATATTATTAGCAAACGTTATGACTCCACTTATAGACAAGTACGTTAATAACAGAGTATTTGGGGAGGTGGCTAAATAATGGGCAAAGATATGTTTAAATTAGGATTAAACCTATTGATAATCAGTGCAGTAGCAGCATTATTATTAGCATTTACTAATAGTGTAACAGCAGACACAATAGCCAAAAGAAATGAACAAGCAAATGCAGAAGCTAGAAAATTAGTTTTAGAATCTGCTCAAGATTTTGAACAAGTGAAAGATGTAAAAACTACTAACTCTAAAGGAGTGGAAGTTTCAGAAATATACGAAGCAAAAGATGCATCAGGAAATACAGTAGGATATACTCTAAAAGTTTTACCATCAGGTTATGGAGGAACAATTGAATTAATGGTAGGTATAGATTCTGCTAAAGGTCAAGTATCAGGAATAAATGTTGTTAGTAACTCAGAAACAGCAGGTCTTGGTGCAAAATCAACAGAACCAGAATTTAGTGATCAATATAAAGGAAAACCACTTGAAGAACTTTCAGTTCTTAAAAATGGAACTCCTGGTGACACAGAAATAAAAGCAATATCTGGAGCTACTATAACTTCTACAGCAGTAACTAACGGTGTAGATGCAGCAATCGAAGTTTACAATAACTCTTTAAAATAATCGATAGGGGGATTTTGAGATATGAATCTAGGAAAAGTTTTTAAAAACGGTATTATCGATGAGAATCCAACCTTTGTACAAGTAATAGGGATGTGTCCTACTCTAGCAGTTACAAGTGCAGCAATAAATGGATTAGGGATGGGTCTTTCAACAACAGTAGTTTTAGCTTGTTCAAACGTAGCGATATCATTACTTAGAAAAGTAATACCAGACAAAATAAGAATACCAGCGTTCGTAGTTGTTATAGCTACTTTCGTTACAATAGTACAAATGCTTTTAAAAGCATATATACCAACACTTGATAAAGCACTTGGATTATATATTCCGTTAATAGTTGTTAACTGTATAATACTTGCTCGTGCCGAAAGTTTTGCATCTAAAAATGGAGCAGTTGCTTCAGCAGTAGATGGTTTAGGTATGGGTCTTGGATTTACTATAGCACTTACAATATTAGGCGCAGTTAGAGAAATATTAGGGGCAGGTGCAATATTTGGAGTAAGTTTATTTGGAGCTTCTTATCAACCAGCTTTATTATTCATATTACCTCCAGGAGCATTCTTAACATTAGGAATCTTGATGGCAATATTTAATAAAGTTACAAAGAAAAGTGCTTAATTTTTAGGAGGGAAATATTATGAATTATATTCTTTTATTACTAAGCATTGTCCTTGTTAACAACGTTATAACATCACAATTCTTAGGTATATGTCCTTTCTTAGGGGTTTCTAAGAAAGTAGATACAGCAGCAGGTATGGGAGCTGCGGTTACATTCGTTTTAGCCCTAGCTTCTTTAATAACATATTTTATACAAATGATATTAGTTAAGACAGGAACTGAATATTTACAAACTATAGCATTTATACTTGTTATAGCGTCAATAGTTCAGTTCGTTGAAATGGCACTTAAAAAAATGAGTCCATCCTTATACCAAGCATTAGGTGTTTACTTACCTCTTATAACTACAAACTGTGCAGTTTTAGGTATAGCACTTGTAAATGTTCAAAATGATTACAATATATTACAAACATTAATAAACGGTGCTGGCGCAGGTTTAGGTTTTACATTAGCAATAGTTTTATTCGCAGGAATAAGAGAAAGATTAGAGTTAGCAGATATACCAGAAGCATTTAGAGGTTTTCCTATAACATTAATATCTGCAGCATTAATGTCAATCGCTTTCTTAGGATTTACAGGATTAATAAAATTATAAAAACAGGGGGTGAAGTATTGTGGAAATATTAAAAGCAGTAATATTATTGGGAGTCATGGGATTAATATTTGGTGCTGTATTAGCTTTTGCTGCACAAAAATTTGCAGTTGAAGTTGATGAAAGAGAAGCCAAAATACTTGAAGTACTTCCTGGAGCAAACTGTGGTGGTTGTGGATACCCAGGTTGTGGTGGTGTAGCAGCTGCTATAGTAAAAGGTGAAGCACCTGTTAATGCATGTCCGGTCGGAGGAGCAGCAGTAGCTGCAAAAGTCGGTGAAATAATGGGTGTTGCAGCTGAAACAGGGGAAAAACAAGTTGCACATGTTATGTGTAAAGGTAACTGTTCAAGCGCAGCAAATAAATATGAATACCAAGGTATAGATGATTGTAGAGCAGCAGCAGCATTAATCGGTGGAGCAAAATCATGTAGTTTTGGATGTTTAGGACTTGGAACTTGTGTATCTGTTTGTGCATTTGGAGCATTATCAGTAGTTGATGGTGTTGCAGTAGTAGACGAAGATAAGTGTGTTCTTTGTGGAAAATGTATCGACGTTTGTCCAAAAGGATTAATCAAGAAAAAACCAGCAAAACAAGACGTTGTTGTTGACTGTAGCTCTAAAGATAAAGGTAAAGATGTAAAAGATAAATGTTCTGCTGGATGTATAGGATGTAAAAAATGTGAAAAATCTTGTCCAGTTGGAGCTATAACAGTAGAAAATAACTTAGCTACAATAGATTATTCTAAATGTATAGGATGTAAAGTTTGTGCAGACGTTTGTCCAAAGAAAGTAATAAAGGCTGATTTATCAGATAGACGTAAAGTATCTATAGATGAAGAAAAATGCATCGGATGTACAGCTTGTGCAAGAACTTGTCCATTTGGAGCTATAGAAGGTGAAAAGAAACAACCACATAAAGTTGATCCTGAAAAATGTAAAGGTTGCCATTTATGTATGAAAAAATGTAAAAAAGGTGCAATGAAATTAGTCGACTCTAAAGAAGAATCAAAATTAACTAATTAAAGATATTAAAATATAAAATGTGGATAGAATAAAGGTATAGATTTCTATACCTTTATTTTATTATGCGCCCAAAATAAGTCTTTAAAATACAATATAAATGCTTATATTATAAAAATACCAATATAAATATTATTACAAAATTTTTAATAAAAATAAGAAATTTGTAATAATATTTATGATTTGTTTAAATAAAGTAAATTTTTCCACGAAATATAAGATTTAAAGAAGAAAACAGTATACATTAAGATTGAAATTTTTATAATATAGTGATAAACTTAATTAGTACAAAATTTGAGTACAAGAAGGTGAACAAATGGAAATAATATTAGCATCAGCTTCACCAAGGAGAAAAGAGATTTTGCAAAACACTAAGCTTAAATTTGACATAGAAAAAAGCGATATTGAAGAAGTTGTTTTGGAAAACGAATCTCCAGAAGATATGGTAGTTAGACTTGCATATGAAAAAGCATTTGATGTAGCAAAAAGAAATACAGATAGATTAGTTATAGGAGCAGATACAATTGTAGCTTTAGATGACGAAGTTTTAGGTAAGCCAAAAGATCAAAAAGAGGCATATCAAATGATAAAAAGATTATCTAATAAGACACATAAAGTTATAACAGGAATCAGTTTAATTAACTTAAAAGAAAACAAAATTATAAAAGATTATGTAGTTAGTTTAGTTACATTTAAAGATTTAAGTGAGGACTCTATTAAAGATTATATAAATACGAATGAATCTTTAGACAAAGCAGGTGCATATGGAATACAGGGATATGGAGCTTTATTAGTTAAAAATATACAAGGTGATTATTTTAATATAGTTGGACTCCCTATTTCAAGACTTAGCGATTTACTAAAGAATCACTTTGATATAAATCTATTTTATGGAGGATGATTCATCTGCAAGAAACTTTAAACAAAGGTCTAAATATAAAAAATATGTTAATTGAAGAAAGACCAAGAGAAAAGATGCTGACAAAAGGTGTAAAATCATTATCTGATGCAGAATTGTTAGCTATTATAATTAGAACTGGAAATAAGAAATACAATGCTATAGAGCTTTCTAACCAAATATTTAAGGAAAAATTAATAAATATTAGGGATTTATATGATATAAGTATAGAAGAGCTATGTAGCATAGATGGTATTGGACTTACAAAAGCTAGCCAAATAAAGGCAGCTATAGAATTAGGTGTAAGAGCATCCAGTTATAAGCCACCTAAATACAAAATAAATAAACCTTGGGATATATATAAATACTATATGGATTTACTTAGATATGAATCAAAGGAAATATTTAAAATAGTACTTTTAAATACAAAAAATGAAATAATAACAGATGTAGATATTTCAATTGGAACCTTAAATTCGTCTTTAGTCCACCCAAGAGAAGTTTTTAGAGCGGCTATAAGACGAAGTAGCAATAAGATTATACTTATACATAATCACCCATCAGGATGTCCTACACCATCTGCAGAAGACAAAGTAGTTACAAATAGACTTGTCCAATGTGGAGAAATAATAGGCATTGAGGTAATAGACCATATAATTATAGGTGATGGATTGTATTTTAGTTTTAAAGAAAATATGTTGATTTGATATAGTGTAAGATTGAAGGGAGCGTTTAAAAATGGCAAGTGAAAAAAAACAAAAAAAACAAAAAGGATCTTTATTCGGATTCGGAAAAATGACAAAAGATATGGGGATAGACTTAGGTACTGCTAACACTTTAGTATACATTAAAGGTCAAGGAATAGTACTTAGAGAACCATCAGTTGTAGCAATAAGAGATGATAGCAAAGATGTTTTAGCAGTTGGTGAAGAAGCAAAAAGAATGATAGGTAGAACACCAGGAAACATAAAAGCAATAAGACCAATGAAAGATGGTGTTATAGCTGATTTTGATATAACTCAATCAATGTTAACTTACTTCATACAAAAATCTGCAGCTAAAAAAGGTGTAGTTAGTGCAAGAATAGCTATATGTGTACCATATGGTGTTACTGAAGTAGAAAAGAAAGCAATAGAAGAAGCTGCACAACAAGCAGGAGCTAAAGAAGTATTCTTAATAGAAGAACCAATGGCAGCTGCAATAGGAGCAGGTCTTAGAGTAGAAGAGCCAGAAGGAAACATGGTAGTTGATATCGGTGGTGGTACTTCTGAAATAGCTGTAATATCACTTGGTGGTATAGATACTGCTGAATCTATAAGAATAGGTGGTAATAAATTAGATGAAGCTATAGTTAACTACGTTAAAAAAGAATACAACCTATTAATAGGTGAAAGAACTGCTGAAGACGTTAAAATAAATATAGGTTCAGCTTATAAAGATGGAGAAGAAGTAACTTCTCAAATAAGCGGTAGAGATTTAGTTACAGGACTTCCTAAGAAAATAGACATATCTTCTTCAGAAATAAGAGATGCATTAAAAGATCCTATTAATACAATAGTTAATGGAATAAAAATAACTCTAGAAAAAACAAAACCAGAGCTTGCTGCTGACCTTATGGAAAACGGAATAATGTTAACAGGAGGAGGAGCTTTATTAAAAGGTCTTGATTTATTAGTAAAAGAAGAAACTGGTATGCCAGTATTTATAGCTGAATATCCACTTGATTGTGTTGCTATAGGAACTGGAAAATCAGTAGAAGATCAAGAAATATTTGAGAAAGTTCTAGTAGCAAACAAAAGAAGATAGAAGCTGGTGATGAGTTTGAGAAGAGACAAAAATAAACGTAAAATAAATTTTAAAGTGATAGCAACTGGTGTAGTTGCTATCACTTTAATTGGAATTGTGGGCATATCGATTGGATCAAATTCGGGAAATAGTCCCTTTAACTCAAATATAATATTAAATGTATCATCTACATTAGAAAGTGGCGTAAGTAAAGGCGTACAATTTTTTACTGGCGGATTTTCTGATATATTAAACTTTAAATCTAATGCTAAAAAAGTAACAAAATTAGAAGAAGAAAACGCAGAACTACAAAAACAGATAACAGAATTAAAAGGTGAACTAGAAGATGTTAACTCATTAGAACAACTAAAAAAAGCACTTAAATTCGTAGATGAAAAATATGTTGCAAACCAGATATCAGCAAAAGTTGTAAGTAAAAATGATGGACTTTGGTATACATCTATTGTAGTAAGTGCAGGAAGTGAAGATGGAGTTAAAGAAAATAGTTTAGTCATGAATGGGCATGGATTAGTCGGAATAGTGACTGAAGTATCTTCACACTACTCAAAAGTAATTACTTTATTAGACACAACTTCATCAGTTAGTTTTAAATTATCGAGAGATTCTAATTGCAAAGGAATTATTACAACTGGAACAGGCATAAAAAACGAAGAAGTAAATAGAAATAAAGGTCTTTTACAAGGTTATATGCTTGATTCAGATTATGATGTACTTCCAGGAGACAGTGTAGTTACATCTGGGCTTGGTTTATACCCAAAAGATATTGTTATAGGAGAAGTTACTAAGGTTACAGAAGATAAGAGTAAATCTTTAAAATATGTAGTAGTTAAACCTAACGTAAACTTCAAAAGTATCGACAATGTAGTAATAGTAGAACCAAGAAATATGAATTAGAGAGGTAACTATTATGAAAAAAGTATTACTTTGTATATTGGGTTTTTTTATAATAATACTTCAAAATAGTATTATTAATTATTTATCTGTTTTTGGAATGACTATAAATATAGTTTTAATATATTTGGTTATAATTTCACTTTATTTAGATGAACTAGAAAGTGCAATTATAGGAGCTATTTTAGGACTTATACTAGATTCTAGTGTAGGCGGTATTTTTGGAGCAAATGCATTAATATTTTTTGCAATAGCATATATGGTAAGTTATATAAAAGACAAAGTATATAAAGAAAGCCCTATAATGATATTTACTATTATTTTAGGAACAACATTTATATATTGCGGAATTAGTTTTTTACTTGCGAGAGTACTGTATAATGTGTGTACATTTACATCAATTATAAAAATATTAATAGTTCCAATTTTAAATAGTTTAGTTGGAATATTAGTATACAAAATATTTAAAAAACCAATATTAAGACTAGAAGAAGAATAGTGGTGATTTAATGGAAGAAAATAAAATTATTGAGAGATTTAAAGCTATAAAAATCTTCTTGTTATGCGCCTTTGGAGTAATCATATTAAAAATGTTATACATGAATACAGTACAACATGAATACTATACAAATCTTGCAGATAATAAAACTTATAAACAAGTTACAATAAAAGCTGCAAGAGGAGAGATTAGAGATAGATACGGAAGGCTTTTAGCAGGAAATACAAATTCCTTTGTAGTTGAGGTATCAAGTGACCAATTAACTGCTAAAGGAAATGATCCTAACGCTGTTGCTTTAAAAATAATAAATAAATTAATAGAAAACGGCGAAGATTATGAAGATGATTTCCCTATTACAATAAGTAAAAATGGAAACTTTTCTTATACATATGATAAAAATGTAAGAGAATATAAAGAAAAGAATAATATTCCATCAAACCTTAATGCAAAAGAAACATTCTACTATCTAGTAGATAGTCTTATTGAAGATGGAACATTAAAAAAATCAGATAGGGATTTAGAACCAGCTGAACTTCAAAAAAAGCTTAATAATAATGGATATTATCCTCCTATATTAGTTAAGAGTTTTGAGTTTACAGATATTAAAAATAAAAACGACTGGCTAAAGAGTTTTGTCAAAAAACTAGATGATGGAACAAAGCTAGAAGTCAAAAGTACAGATAGTGCAAAGGTTGCATTCCAAAAAATAAGACAATACTATGGAATTGATGAGAGTTTAAGTGATCAAGATGCAAGAAAAATACTTGTTGTAAGAAATCTTATAAAATCTCAAGGGTATAGAACGTATTACCCAATTACATTAGCATCAAATGTATCAGAAGAGACAGTAGCTTTTGTAGAGGAAAATACAACTAATATGCCAGGAATTTCAATATCTAACGAACCTATTAGACATTATCCAAATGGAGCATTAGCATCACATGTACTTGGATATTTAGGTAAAATACCATCTACACAATTAGATGATTATTTAAATAATAAAGAAAAATCATATAAATCAGATGATATTGTAGGTCTTACAGGAATTGAGGCAACTCAAGAAGACCACCTAAAAGGTATCGACGGATATAAAAAAGTTAAAGTAAATGCAACTGGTAAGATAACAGATGAATTAGAAGTTAAAGAGCCTGTATCAGGAGATACGGTATACTTAACACTAGATATGGATTTACAAAAAGTTGCTGAAGAAGGTTTAGAAAAAACGATACAAGTTGCAAATAACGGTGGAGTTTATAAAAGTGAATATGGAGATGTAGCTACAAGTGGTGGAGCTAAAAATGCTAAAACAGGAGCTATCATCGCTGTAGATGTAAAAACAGGTGAAGTATTAGCATCTGCTAGTTATCCTGATTACGACCCGAATTTATTCGTAACAGGTATATCATCAAAAGATTATGAAAAGCTACAACCTGAAAATCCAAACGATACACTAGCGGCGAGTCCACTTCTAAATTTAGTAGCACAAGGTGTATTCCAGCCAGGTTCAACATTCAAAATGATAACTGGTATGGCTGCATTAGAAAATGGATTGGATCCAAATTATACTATAAATGATCCAGGTGTTATAAAATTAAATGGACAGACTTTCGCAGATGCCGTTTGGAATAAATCAAAGAGTAACCATGGGGCAGTAAATTTATATAAAGCATTACAAGAATCTTGTAACGTATACTTTGGTGTAGTAGGTACAGGTACAAACTGGGTAGGTGGAAAAGACCCAGGTGCAGATGTGAATTCTGAAAAAATACTTCAATATGCTAAATTATTTGGTTTAGATGAACATACAGGGCTTGAAGATGAAATAACAGAAGTTGTAGGAAGAGTACCTAGTGAAGAAGATAAAGTGAATTCAACTAAAATCTCACTTAGATCTTATTTAAATCTAAATATAATCGATAGTTTTACTGATATCGATGAAAATGACGATGAAGAAATGGATAAAAGAATAGATGAGATTGTAAGTTGGATAGATGAAGACCCTACTCCAGGTAGGGGTGAAGTTATGTCTAGATTAGCTAAATTAAATGTAAAAGAAGATAGAATAGAAGACTTAACTGACTCTATACTATTTACATACTTAAAATTTGCTAGATGGACATTATCAGACAACTTAAACTTAGCTATAGGACAAGGTGAAAATGCATATACACCATCTCAAGTAGTAAGATATGTAATGGCTATTGCAAATGGAGGATACTTAACAGATTTAACTTTAACTAAAAAAATTGTAAATAGTGATTATGAAATAACTTACGAAAATGAAGTAGTATCTAAAAAAATTAACTTTAAAGATAGTGATAATTTAAAAGAATTAATAAAAGGTATGAAACTAGTTACAACTCAAGGTACTTCTGCAAAATACTTTATTAACTTCCCTGTTGAAGTTGCAGCAAAGAGTGGTACGGCTGAGAGAAACGATAAAATACCAACATCTGACGAGTATAAATATTTAATGGACCATTTATCTAATTATGGTGTAGAGAAAAAAGAAGTTTTAAAAGTTTATAAGCAATTAAGAAAAGATAGAGAAGCTGAATTAACTAAAAATAAAATAAAAGAAATTAAAGAACAATTAAAAGATAAAGATTTAGATGAAGAAACAAGAGCAGAGTTAGAAAAAGAATTAAAAGATGGAGTTAGTGAAAAATTAGCTAATACAGATAAAATAAATGCAGCTTATTTAAGACGAGCTATAAAGAAAGTTAATCCTTCTATTACAGACGATGATATAGATAGATATAAAGAAACTTATGGTGACTTCGCTTGGGCAGTAGCATTTGCGCCAGCGGACAACCCAGAAATAGCTGTAGCAGTAGTAATTCCTCAAGGAACTACAAGTACTTATGCTTTCTTACCAATAAAAGACGTAATAGGGTATTACTTACTTGGCTCATCTAGTGACCAAACAAGTAGTTCAAGTGATAAAAATAACTCAGATAAAAAAGATTCAGATAAAGAGTCAAATGATGATTCTAAATCTGACGATAAAGACTCTAGCGCTGATGACAACAGCAGTAACAGTACAGGTAGTGACAACGAACTAAATTTTAATGTTCAAATAAAAAAATAAAAAGGTGATTAATATATTTATGAAGAATATAGTAAATAAATTGATATCACTCTGGAGGTTGTTATGTCTTTAAAAGAAGTTTCAGCCAGTGAACTTGTTGAATTTAAAGGCAACAAAAAAGGTATAATTGTAAATATAAAAAGAGTAGCCCCTTTTGATGTTGTGAAAGATTCAATAATTAACAGGTTAGAAGAATATGTAGGATTTTTTAATGGAGCCAAAATCTGTGAAATTAATTGTGATTACTTAAGTGATATTCAAATAATAATGATAAAAGAAGAAATTACATCTAGATTTGATATAGAATTTACTGAAGATGAAGAGAAAAAACAATTCGGATTATTTGACACTAAATATGTAGAAAGCTTAAGATCTGGAGAAATCGTAGTATATGACGGTGATATAGTTGTCATGAAGGATATGAATCCAGGTTCACAATTAACTTCTATAAGAGATATAGTTATTATGGGTAATATAAGTGCTGGAGCGAGAGCTATAGCAGCAGGAAATATAACAGTTATGGGTAAAGTTGAAGGATTTGTTCATGCAGGAGCCAATGGTAATGATAGAGCATATATAGTTGGGAACTGCTTATGCCCAAAAATTTTACAAATTGCCGATAATATAGCTGAGGCGCCTGATGATGATGAAAGTAATAAGGAAATTAAAGAAATCAGCCCGGAGATAGCCTTTGTAAGTGAAGGACGAATAGTAATAGAGAGTTACTTACCTAAAAATGTAAAATAAAAAAGGAAATCTATAGGGGGTAGGAAAATGAGTGAAGTTATAGTTATAACATCAGGTAAAGGTGGAGTCGGAAAAACGACGACAGTTGCGAACTTAGGAACAGCATTAAGCTTTCAAAATAAAAAGACAGTAGTAGTAGATGCTGATATAGGACTTAGAAATTTAGACGTAGTTATGGGTCTTGAAAATAGAATAGTATACGATATAGTAGACGTTGTTGAAGGAACTTGTAAATTAAAACAAGCTTTAATAAAAGATAAAAGATTTGAAAACTTATATCTATTGCCAGCTGCTCAAACAAGAGATAAAAATGCATTAACTGAAGATCAAATGGCCGGTTTATGTGAAAGGCTTAGAGAATCTTTTGATTATATAATAATTGACTGTCCTGCTGGGATAGAACAAGGATTTAAAAATGCGGTAGCCGGAGCAGATAGAGCTATAGTAGTAACTAATCCAGAAGTTTCAGCAGTAAGAGACGCAGATAGAATAATAGGCTTACTACAAGCAAATGAAATCAATAATATTCAACTTATAATAAATAGAATAAGACAAGACATGGTTAAACGTGGAGATATGATGGACAAACAAGATATAGTTGAAATATTATCTATAGATTTAATCGGTATGGTTCCTGATGATGAGAGTATAATTATCTCAACAAATAAAGGTGAACCTGCTATTTTAGATGAGAAATCATTAGCTGGGAAAGCTTATAGAAATATAGCAAGTAGAATCTTGGGACATGATGTTCCTATTATGGAACTTCAAACTCAAGATGGATTTTTTAGCAAACTTAAAAAGATGTTTGGAGCAGCCAAATAGATAGGAGGATATTATGTTCGATTTTTTTAGGCCATTCAATAATAATTCGCAGACAAGTAAGAATGTGGCAAAGGAAAGACTAAAATTAGTATTAGTACATGATAGAATAGATTGTTCTCCACAATTATTAGAAGCTATAAAAGATGATATATTAAAGGTTATATCTAGTTATGCAGAAATAGATGAAGAAGGTTTAGAAATAAAAATGTCTAAGACGAGAAGCGAAACAGATGATAAACCAGTATCAGCCTTAGTTGCAAATATACCACTTAAAAATATAAAAGAGAGAAAAATTTAAATTTATAATACGAGGGGGAAAACCTACCTTTTAAAAGAATTTAAATAGAGATTTTCTTTATGGGGATATACGCAAGTATATCCCTTTAAACATTAAATTTGTTTTTGAGAGTATATTAGAAAGATGGTGAGAAATTGATAGATTATAAAAATACTATAAAGCTTATAAAGAAAATAGATTGGAAACTAATTTTACTAGTAATGGTCATATTTGCTTATGGTTTAGTAATACTAAGTAGTGCTACACATGCAAATCAAACGGGACAATATAAAAGGTTAATAGTACAGAGTTTAGCGTTTGGAATAGGCTCTGTTATTATAATATTTATTTTAATGATAGACTACAATGTAATGGGCAAATACTACAAAGAGCTTTATATTGTTAGTATAGCTTTATTGACATTAGTTTTAATATTTGGAGACAGTAGAGGTGGAGCAAAATCTACTTTCAACTTAGGTATACTTGATTTACAAGTAATCGAAGTAGTAAAAATAACTTTTATACTGAGTTATGCCAAAATAGTAGAGACATACAGAGGAAAATTAAACTCTTTAAAAGAAATTTTCGATGTTGTATTATATGCAATACCAGTTATCGGTCTTATAATAGTTGAACCAGACTTAGGTGGAGCTATTATATTCTGTTGTATAGTATTCGGGATGATATTCTCAGCAGGTATAGACAAAAAAATACTTATAAAAGCTGGGACAATTGTTTTAATATTATTGCCTATAATGTATATGTGTATGGACCAATACCAAAAAAATAGAATCTTAGGTTTTATGGATCCAGAAGATACATCTATAGAAGGAAACTACCAGCTTATGCAGTCGATGATAGCAATAGGCTCTGGTGGAATGACTGGTAAGGGGCTATACAATGGTACTCAAAATCAAGAAGACTTCCTACCTATACAAGATAGTGACTTTATATTTGCAGTAGTTGTTGAAGAGTTAGGTGTAGTAGGAGGAACTGTATTAGTTGTTTTATATGCTATGTTCTTACTTAGAATGATAAAAATTGCACGAGAGGCCAAAGATGTTTATGGCTCCTTTATAGTTATTGGTGTCGTCTGCATGTTTGCCTACCAAGTCATACAAAATATAGGAATGACTATGGGATTAATTCCTGTAACGGGAGTAACACTGTCGTTTATAAGTTATGGTGGTAGTGCCGTGATGACGTCTTTAGCAATTATAGGAGTAGTGTTGAATGTTGGGATGAGACGTAAAAAGATTAATTTCTAGTAAATAGTGGAATATAAATATAATTTAATGAATTAAGTAATAAAAAATCTATGGAAATAAAATTAAATTTTCATAGATTTTTTTATTAAGAAGATAGAAAGCGAATATTATATATAAAAAAAAGATAAAATAATATATTGAAAAAAACGTTTTTTAAAAAATTCAATATCTAAAATAGACTATAATATAAGTATAAATATACAAATTTTACTTATTATTAAATAGTAATAGCTAAATTTGGTTATAAATATAATATAAAGTTTAAAATCAAGCTTATAAAAATAAAATCAATAAATATTATATTTACTACATATAAATTGTTTTGATTATAGGCAATAATGAATTGATTTATAAATAAAAACCTTTGAACATAATATTTTATAGTGTATAATAAAATTCGTGTTATTTTTAATATAAACTAAAATAAAAATAATTGACTTAAATATATAGAGAACATGGAGGATTAAGTAATAGATGGATAAACATAATTTTAAAAAGATACTTAAAAAAGTAGAAAAACCAGCTAGATATCTAGGAAATGAAATCAATTCAATCCATAAAGATACTACAAATAAAGATTTAATAAGATACGCACACTGTTTCCCAGATTTATATGAAGTAGGTATGAGTCACTTAGGAAGTCAAATACTATACAGAGTAATAAATAGAGATGAAGATGTATTCTGTGAAAGAGTTTATGCTCCAGCATTAGATATGGAAGCTATAATGAGAGAAAATAATATACCTCTATTTGCATTAGAATCTAGAGAATCAATAAGAAACTTTGATTTTGTTGCATTTACTCTTCAATATGAGCTTTCATACTCAAATATATTAAATATGATGGATTTAGCAGGAATACCTCTAAAAAGAGAAGATAGAGAATTAGACGATCCATTTATAATGGTTGGTGGGTCATGTGCATATAACTGCGAACCACTAGCAGATTTTATAGATATAGCAATACTAGGTGAAGGTGAAGAAGTAAACCTAGAAGTTGTTGCTGAATACAAAGAATGGAAGAAAAACAAAACTACAAGAGAAGACTTCTTAGCTAGAGTAGCAAAAATAGAAGGAGTTTATGTTCCAAGTTTCTACGATGTAGAATACAACGAAGACCAAACAGTAAAAAGCATTAAGCCAAATAGAGAAGGCGTAAACGAAAAAGTTCGTAAAAGAATAATAAGAAATATGGATGAAGTATATTATCCAGAAAAATTAATAGTTCCTTATATAGAAGTAGTTCACGATAGAGTTGTATTAGAACTATTCAGAGGATGTACAAGAGGATGTAGATTCTGCCAAGCAGGTATGATATACAGACCTATAAGAGAAAAAAGCTTAGATACATTAGCTAAATCAGTAAGAGAATTAGTCGACAATACAGGATACGATGAAATATCATTATCATCACTAAGTACAAGTGACTACTCTCAATTATCAGAGTTAACGGATTTCTTAGTAGATGAGTTTACACCAGAAAATATAGGTATATCTCTACCATCACTTAGACTTGACAACTTCTCTATGGAAATAGCAGAAAAAATACAACAAGTTAGAAAGTCAGGTCTTACTTTTGCACCAGAAGCTGGAACTCAAAGACTTAGAGATGTTATAAACAAAGGTGTAACAGAAGATGACCTTAAAAATACAACTAAAAAAGCATTTGAAATGGGCTGGAATAGTGTTAAATTATACTTCATGATAGGTCTTCCAACTGAAAGATACGACGACTTAGACGGTATAAGAGATTTAGCATATGATGTTATAGATACTTATAGAGATGTACACGATGGAAAACTTAAAAAGAAATTCTCAGTTACAGTAAGTACATCTACATTTGTACCAAAACCATTCACACCATTCCAATGGCATGGACAAGATACAACTGAAGACGTTTTAGATAAACAACGTTATTTAGTTAAAGCTCTAAAAAATAAAGATATAAAATACAACTACCATGACTCAAAAACAAGTTTAATGGAAGCTGTATTTGCAAGAGGAGATAGAAGATTAGGAAAAGTACTATTAGATGCATATAAAATGGGTGCTAAATTCGATGGATGGAGTGAGCACTTCAAACTAGATATATACAAAGAAGCTATGGAAAAAAATAATTTAGATATAGCATTCTATGCTAATAGAGAAAGATCTTATGATGAAGTATTCCCTTGGGACCATATAGACGTTGGTGTTAGCAAAAGATTCTTAGTTAGAGAAAATGAAATAGCTAAGTCTGAAAAAGTAACAGTAGACTGCAGACACAAATGTAATGGTTGTGGAATAAATGCACATGAAATTGGAAAGGGGTTATGTTAAGTATGAGTAAATTAATAAGAGTTAAGTACAAAAAAGAAGATGAGATGATATTTATCTCTCATCTTGACTTACAAAGACTACTACAAAGAGCATTCAGAAGAGCAAAAATAAACTTAAGTTATTCTGAAGGATTTAATCCACATCCTAAAATGAGTTATGGTAATGCATTAGCTCTAGGTGTAGAGAGTCAAGGAGAATATGTAGACATAGAAATAGAAGACGACATAGATGTAAAAGAATTTTTAGAAAGAATAAACGAACAACTACCAGAAGGAATTAAATTTATAAAAGGTCAAGAAATAGACCCAAAAACTCCTTCACTATCATCAGTAATAGTTTATGGAGAATATATATTCAATATAGATTTAGAAAGTCCTTTAAGCAAAGAATTTGTTAAATCAAGAGTATTAAACTTTATAAAAAGTGAAGAAATAATAGTAACTAAGAAAAATAAAAAAGGTAAAAATGTAGATGTAGATATAAGACCTTTAATAAGAAACTTTGATTTAGTTAGTTTAGATGACAATAGAGTGACATTTGAATCTACTATAGCTACAGGATCAAAAGCTAATTTAAATATAAACATCTTAATACCACAAATCTTAAATATGCTTGATTTAGATATAGACCCAAGAGAAGTTGGTGTTTTAAGACGTGATTTATATAAAGTGGAAGATGGTCAATTAGTGACTCCACTTTAATTTATAGAGATAATAAAATGAAAGAGATTATAGTACAATCTTTAATTTCATCTACACAGACGGCAGTTATGCAAGATAATAAGCTCGTAGAATTATTAATAGAAGATAATATACATAAAAAAACAAAATCAAATATATACAGAGGTATAGTAAAAAACATTAAGCCTGGTATAGAGGCCGCTTTTGTAGATATAGGTTTTGATAAGATGGCATATTTATCTCTTAAATCTTCTGACAATATAAAAAATGGTATGGAAGTTCTTGTTCAAATTAATAAAGAAGCAGTTGGAACTAAAGCACCTAGACTTACACAAGAGATAAGTCTATCAGGTAGATATTTAGTCTTAATACCATCAAATGATAGAATTACAATATCAAATAAAATATGTGAAGAAAAAGAAAGATTTAGACTAAAAAAATTAGTAAAATCATTAAATAAAGATAATATGGGCATAATAATCAGAACAGAAGCTGTCGGCTGTGATATAGATAAATTAAAACAAGATTTTGAAATGCTTATAAATAGATATAAAGATATATCTAAAGAGTTTAAACTAGGTATGGGACCTAAGTTACTATATAAAGAATTAGACCTAGATACAAAATATATTAAAGATAATATTAATGAAGAGATCGATAAGATTATTTTTAATGATAAAAATAAATATACAGAAATTAAAACTTTATTAAGTAATATAGATAAAAGTTATATAGATAAATTAATTTTAGAGCAAAATAAAGATGTATTTGATTTATATAAAGTTTCAAAAGAAATAGACAAAGCTTTAAGCAAAAAAGTATGGCTTAAAAGTGGAGGATATTTAATAATAGAAAAAACAGAAGCTTTGACTGTAATCGATGTTAATACAGGAAAATTTACTGGCAACATATCTAGAGAAGAAACGATGTATAAAACTAATCTAGAAGCTTGTGAGGAGATTGCAAGGCAACTAAAAATTAGAGACATAGGTGGAATTATAATTGTAGATTTTATCGATTTACAAAAGAAAAAATCAAAACAGGATTTAATAAAAAAATTAGAAGAATGTTTAGATAAAGACAAAAGAAAATCAGAAGTCCTAGGCCTAACTAGACTAGGACTTGTTGAAATTGCAAGAAGGCGAGAAAAAGATTCTATAGATTCTTATTATTTAAGAAGATGTGAGTGCTGTAAAAATGATTTTGGACAAAAATCAATTAATAGTATCTTAGACGACTTAGAAAAAGAAATTATTAGAATGAAAGAACATACAGCTTATAGAAATATTTTAATGGAAGTAACACCATATATTTACAATGAAATGCTTGACAAATACAACGATGTATTAAAAAAAATAGAAAATAAATACGGTGTAAACATTGAAATTTCACAAGTAACAAATATAAATCAAAAAGGCGAAAAAATTATTTATAAATAATATTGACTTTTAATAAAAAACAATGTATTATTAATAACTGTAATGCCGCACAGACAAGGTAAAAACTTTCGAAAGGAAGTACCTTAATGGCGAGTTTGAGACCGAGGAGGTGTATATGAATGTACGCTATAGTTAAAACAGGTGGAAAGCAATACAAAGTTGCTCAAGGTGATGTATTATTCGTAGAAAAATTAGAAGCTAACGAAGGTGATGTTGTAACTTTAGATCAAGTATTAGCTGTTGCTGGTGAAAACGGATTAACTGTTGGAGCTCCAGTTGTAGAAGGTGCTACTGTAACTGCTAAAGTTGTAGCTCAAGGAAAAGCTAAGAAAGTAATAGTTTACAAATACAAAGCTAAAAAAGACTACAGAAGAAAACAAGGACATCGTCAACCATACACTAAGTTAGTTATAGAATCTATAAACGCTTAGTAATTGGAGTGTAATATGATAAAGATTAAATATCATTACACAGATGATTTCAGATTAAAAGGATTCACACTAAAAGGACATGCTGAGTATGCCGAATACGGATACGATATAGTTTGTTCAGCCGTTACATCTAACGCAATTGGTGTGGACAACTCATTGAACTTACTTGCAAAAGTCGAATTTGAGTCTGAAATAGGGCAAGAAGGAATGATTGAATGCATAGTAAAAGAAAGTTGTTTAAATGATAAAACAGATTTATTGTTTGAACACTTTAAGTTAACAATGGAAATGATAAAAGGACAATATCCGAAAAATATAAAAATCTTAAAAAAGTAGGGGGTGACTCCAAATGTTAAACATGAACTTACAATTATTAGCATCTAAAAAAGGGGTAGGGTCTTCTAAAAATGGTAGAGATTCTATATCAAAAAGATTAGGTGTTAAAAGATATGACGGACAAGTAGTTACTGCTGGTAGTATAATAGTAAGACAAAGAGGAACTAAAATACATCCAGGAACTAATGTAGGTAAAGGTGGAGATGACACTTTATTCGCATTAATAGACGGTACTGTTAAGTTCGAAAGATACGACAAAAAAAGAAAAAAAGTAAGTATATATCCAGTAGTAGAAGTTGCTGAATAATTATAAAAGAAAAGGAGTGTATCTACACTCCTTTTTGTTTTATTAATGTATAGTAATTTAGATTGAATATCTTGGAAATAGATATCTTATTGCTAATTAAAAGGACGTATACATACTAATCTTTGAAACAAAGATTTTTTCAACAATAATATATACCTTAAAAATGGAAACAATAAAAATATTACTTGGGAGGTGAAAGACTTGTTTATAGATAAGGCTAGAATATTCGTAAAAGCAGGAAACGGCGGAAATGGTTCTGTATCATTTAGAAGAGAGAAATATGTTCCAGCAGGAGGCCCAGACGGTGGAGACGGTGGTCGTGGTGCTAGTATAATCTTCAAAGTAGATACAGGTCTTAGAACTTTAATGGATTTCAAATATAAAAAGAAATATGTGGGTGAGCCAGGAGCAGACGGAAGCAAAAAAAGACAAGCAGGAAAAAACGGTGAAGATTTAGTATTAAAAGTTCCGCCAGGAACAATAATAAGAGACGAAGCTACTAATTTAATAATAGCTGACTTAAAAAATGAAGGCGATGAAGCGGTAGTTGCAAAAGGTGGTAGAGGCGGAAAAGGAAACCAACACTTTGCAAATGCTGTAAGACAAGCACCTAGTTTTGCAAAATCTGGAACTGATGGAGAAGAAAGATGGGTAATACTAGAGCTTAAAATGATCGCTGATGTAGGTCTTTTAGGATTCCCTAACGTAGGAAAATCTACTTTCTTATCAGTAGTAACTAAAGCTAGACCAAAGATAGCTAACTACCACTTCACAACATTAACACCAAACTTAGGAGTTGTTAAAACTAACTTTGGAGATAGTTTCGTTCTTGCAGATATACCAGGACTTATAGAAGGTGCTGCGGAAGGTGTTGGTCTTGGACACGACTTCTTAAGACACGTTGAAAGAACAAAAGTATTAATCCACATAGTTGATATATCAGGAATTGAAGGTAGAGACCCTATCGAAGATTTTGATAAAATAAACGATGAATTAAAATTATACAATGATAAATTATCAACTAGACCTCAAATAGTAGTTGCAAATAAAGCTGATTTATTATTTGATGAGTCAGTTTATGAAAACTTCAAAAAGACTTTAGAAGATAGAGGATATAAAGTATTCAAAATGTCTGCTGCAACTAGAGATGGTGTAGATGAAGTTATAGCTTATACTTCACAATTACTTCAAGAAGTAGAAGATGTAGAATTAGTATCAGAAGAAGAATACTACAGACCAGAACTTGACAACACAGTTGAAGAAGGATTAAGTGTTGAAATAGACGAAGATGGAACTTATGTAGTAACTGGTAAAAAACTTAGAAGAATCATGTACTCTGTTGACTTTGAAGATATGGAATCTATCCAATTCTTCCAAAAAACTATGGAAAACGAAGGTGTATTCGATAAACTTAGAGAAATGGGCATAGAAGACGGAGATACAGTTAAGATATACGAAATAGAATTTGAATTCTATCACTAGGATTTAAATACAAATTAGGAGGAAGACATGCTAAATAGTAAACAAAGAGCTTACTTAAGATCTCTTGCAAATACTATGAAACCTATAACTCAAATAGGTAAAGATGGTGTAAATGAGAGATTCTTAGAACAATTAGATAATATGCTAGATTCTAGAGAACTAGTTAAAGTTAATATACTTGAAACTGCGGGACTTGACGCAAAAGAAACTGCAAATGCAATATGTAATGCATTAAGAGCAGAATATGTTCAAGCTATAGGTTTTAAATTTACAATATACAGAAAAAATTTAGAAGAACCTAAAATATTATTCCCAGGTCAAGTAGCTAAGAAAAAAGTTCAAGAAGAAGGCACTACTAAAAAAGGTAGACCAACTAAAAGATCAAGAAGATAGTTAAGTTTTCTAGATTTATATAAAAAAACTTATTTAAATAATAAATTGAATATAAATAAAAAAAAAAAGAATTGCTAAAAGTTTAAACTAAGCAATTCTTTTTTAAGATAAATTTCAAAATAGTAAAGGATATTTATAAAATTCGATATGTATATAAAAAGTCCTCTATAAATTATAAAAATAAAATAAATCTTTAAATTTACAAGCAAATCAATCCTTATAAGATAATTTTAAAGTTAATCCGTCTTCTCCGATAATAGTTTCTTTAAAAAGATTAGTAGCATTTTCTATGAAATCCTTTGGCTCTTCAATAGATGGACTAAAATGGGTCAATAGAAGCTTATCTACATTTCCCGCATTTGCAAGACTAGCTGCTTCTCTAAAAGTCATATGCTTATTTTTAACGGCTTTAGATATATCTAAATCATCTCCATACATACCTTCACATATAAATAAGTCACTTTCATATATAAACTCTGGTATTCCAAAAGTAGGTCTAGTATCTGTTATAAAACTAAGTTTTATCCCTTTGCGATTTTCCCCCAACACCATATTAGAGTAATATGTTTTATCTTCATAAATTACAGTCTCATTTTCTTGAAGTCTTCTCCATAAAGCCTGCGGAACTTGATTAGAAAGTGCTTTTTCTCTATCGAATTTAGGTTTTCTTTTAAAATACAAGCTATACCCAATACATTCAGTTGAGTGTTCTAAATCAATTGTAGATATATCTATATCTTTTAAAATAGTATGTTCTAAACTGAATTTTTCTTTTGGATTTTCAATTATATTAACTTTATATGGAAGATATTCAACCAAGACTTTTATAGCCTTCATAGCATCTATTATGCCGATTGGACCTACTATAGTTAAATCGTCTGTTTTCCCGCTATTACCCATTGTCTGTAAAAGACCAATTAAACCTATTATATGGTCTCCATGTAAATGAGTTATAAGTATTAAATCTATATTTTTAAATCCACAATTATATTTTTTCATCGCAACTTGTGTACCTTCGCCACAGTCTATAAGTATTTTGCTACCCTTATAATTTATAAAAAGTGAAGATAAAAATCTATTTGGCATAGGAACATTGCCACCACATCCTAGTAAAGTTAAATCAATCATTTAAATCTCCTTTTAAATTAGTATTTAGAGGTATTTCTTAAAAAATATTTAAGAAATTTTATATAATATGTAAAAATAAATAGTAAAATCTATTGTAATATTAATATTATATATATTTTAACCATTTAGTATAGTATTAGTAAATAGAAAGGGGAGTATTATGCAAAAAAGAAATGCTTTGGGATTTATTTTGTGTGCTACTTTATTTATATGTTGTGGGTGTAGTAGTGAAATAAATAAAAGTAGTACAACTTCTAAAATCAATACAGTAGACAAAACTGAAACGATTTTAGTAAATAAGGAGAAAAATACAATAAAAGAGAGGTATTACGTACCTAAGGGCTATGAAAGGATAAGTGTAGAAGAAAATAGTTTTGGGGAATTTTTAAGAAATAGTAAATTAGAAAAATACGGCGAGAAGGTAAAGTATTATAACGGAAAAACAAAAAATAAAGAAAATGTATACGATAGTGTTTTCGATGTAGATATAGGAGATAGAGATTTACATCAATGTGCAGATGCTGTGATGCTTTTGAGGGCTGAATATTTATATCAAAACGAAAGATATGATGAAATAAGTTTTGAGTTTGTAAATGGATTTAAGGCTGAATACAGTAAGTGGAGAATGGGGTATAGAATAAATGTCGGTGAAAATTCGTGTTCATATTATAAAGGTGCACAACCTGATAATTCATATTCAACTTTTAGAAATTATATGGATTTAGTTTTTGCATATAGTTCTACATTATCTTTAGAAAAAGAATTAAAAAGTGTAGATATAAATGATATGCAAATAGGAGATGTATTTATAAAGGGAGGTTCTCCAGGTCATTGTGTAATAGTAGTAGATATGGCGCAAAATAAATCTACAGGAGAAAAAGTATTTATGCTAGCACAAAGTTATATGCCAGCACAACAAACACAACTTCTTATAAATCCAAACGACAAAAATTTAAGTCCATGGTATAGCTTAGATTTTGGAGATACTTTAAATACACCGGAGTGGACTTTTACAAAAGATCAATTAAAAAGATTTTAATACAATAACTGATTTTCTATTTTATTTGTAGGAAATCAGTTTTTTAATTGCACCCATACAATT
>CAMEPL010000022.1 GCA_945931665.1 uncultured Clostridium sp.
CTCTTTGTTCTTTGTGAATTACCATATTATCTTTTAAGTAATCAAATCCGTACTCGTTGTTTGTTCCGTATGTTATATCGCATTCATATTGTTTTCTTCTTTCTTCTGGACTTTGTCCGTGGACTATAACCCCAACAGTAAGTCCTAAGAATTCGTAAACTTTTCCCATTTCCTCTTTATCACGTTTTGCTAAGTAATCATTTACTGTAACAACGTGAACACCTTTGCCTTCAAGAGCATTAAGATATACAGGTGCTGTTGCAACTAATGTTTTACCTTCACCAGTTTTCATTTCAGCTATTCTACCTTGGTGTAAAACCATACCCCCTATAAGTTGCACCTTGTAGTGTCTTAGCCCTAAAACTCTTTTTGAAGCCTCTCTAACGGTAGCAAAAGCCTCTGGTAATATGTCGTCTAAAGTTTCACCTTTTGCTAATCTGTCTTTAAAAGTATTTGTCATACTTTTTAATTCTTTATTAGTCATGGCTTCGAATTTTGGTTCCATAGCATCTATTTTATCTGCTATTTTTTCAAACCCTTTTAGTTCTCTTTTGTCTGCCATGTTGAATAAGTTATCTAAAAAACCCATTGTTTCGCATCTCTCCTCATTGCATAAATTATACTATTATACATTTTAACATAAAATTTGAATATTTAATATTAAATATTAACTCAATTGTTTATTTTAATACTATTTTATCCCATTTAATTGAATTTTAATTAGCCTCTAGATTAACTACTTATATTATTACTCATCTTCACTATCTTCTTGAGGTAAATAAGCATCTGTATCTTCAAAGCTAAGTTTATCTATATTTTTTAGTTTTCGGTTAATTTGTCTAGTTCTAGTGCCCACTAATTTATCTATTTCTGAGCTAGCTTGATTTAATTTGTTTTGGGCAGAATTAAGCACTGTTTCAAACTTAGAAAATTCAGTTTTGACTGCTCCGAGTATCTTCCAAACTTCACTCGAATGTTTCTCAATAGCTAGACTTCTAAATCCCATTTGTAGGCTATTTAAAAGGGCTACTAGCGTTGTTGGCCCTGTTATATTTACCTTGTACTCTCTTTGAATAAATTCTACTAGACTTTGATTTTTTAATACTTCTGCATAAATCCCCTCTGTCGGTAAAAACATCAATCCAAAATCTGTTGTATTTGGAGGGTCTATGTATTTATCTCTTATATCTTTGGCTGATTTTTTAATAAATCGCTCTAAGTTTTTTGAATTAACTTCGATTTGAGCTTGATCTTGCATATCATATGCATCTAATAATTTATTATAAACTTCTAGCGGAAATTTTGCATCTAGTGGCAAGTATATTGTTTTGTTATCATAGTCCTTTCCTGGAAGTTTTATCGCAAATTCTACAGTTTCTCTTGAACCTTTTTTAGTTATTACATTCTTTTCATACTGTTCAGGTGAAAGAAACTGTTCTAATATTCTCTCCAATTGTACCTCGCCTAATACACCTCTCGTCTTTGTGTTTGAAAGTACTTTCTTTAAGTCCCCGACTCCAGCAGCAAGACTTTGCATTTCACCAAGTCCTTTGTGAACTTCTTCAAGTCTTTCGCTCACCATTTTAAATGAGTCGCTAAGTCTTTTTTCAAGAGTGCTTTGTAGTTTCTCATCTACTGTAACTCTCATTTTTTCAAGATTTTCTTCTGTAGATTTTGTAAGTTGTGTGAATTTTTCATTTTGCAATTTAGTCAAATCATCTATACTTTTTCTCAGATTATAATTAAATCCGTCTAAAGTTCTCTCCATAGTTCTTGAATATATATCGAATTGATTTTTTTGCAAATTAGATAATTCAATCATATTAGATAATATGGATGAGCTTAACTTTTCAATTGAATCACTTATTTCAGACCTATTTGATTGTTCATTTTTTCTCGATTCTTCTCTATTTACACTCAATTCTTCTCTAAGTGCTTTTTCTACCGATATTAATTTCTGATCCATGTTTTTTTGCATAGGACCAATATCTACTCCCCTAGGTTTTATGGATATGTAAATATTTATTATTAATAAAATTATCACCACAACCAATAATATTTCTATCATTTGCACCTACTCCTTTCCTCTTAATTATTAACACTTTTTAATATTATTTTCACTATGTATATATTTTTTGTTGGAATTTAAAAGAGCTATCGATAATTTATTATCGATAGCCCGTTACTTTCATTCTCTAACTAATTTGTTTCATACTATTATTCATGTTCAATTAATCCATATCCGCCAGTTTCACGTCTATAAACTATTGAAATTTCATCTGTATCTATATTTCTAAACATATAGAAATCATGTCCTACTAATTCCATTTGTAATACTGCTTCTTCTGGACTCATTGGTTTCATATCAAATTTTTTACGTCTTTCTATTACTATATCGAATTCTCCATCTTTATCTTCAAATCCATTGTCGTCGATATTTTGGAATCTTATACTTTCTTGACCTTTAGATTGATATTTGCCTTTTAATTTGTTTTTATATCTTCTTAATTGTTTATTAAGTTTGTCATAAACAACATCAATTGCAGCATATAAAGTTTCTTCACTATCTTCAGCTCTGATTATAGGTCCATTTATAGGGATTATTGTTACTTCTATTTTTTGTTTTGCTTTTCTAGCACTTACAGTAACTTTAACTTCAGTGTCTTCATGTAGATATTTATCTAGTTTCCCTAATTTGTCTTCTACAGCCCCTTTGATTCCATCTGTAAGTTCTATTTTTTTTCCTGTTATTAATATTTTCATAAGAATAGCTCCCTTCACTATGCAAAGTTCATAGTATGTACTTCACCAATTATGATAATTTTTTATGTTTTAATATATATTCTCCACCAGTTTTAAATATCCTTTTAATTTTTAATTTTTTTTTGGATTTTTTTAACTTATTTTTTGAATATATTTTAGGATAATAAAACATTTTGTCTAAATGTGGATTAAATTGTCCACAATCTCTGTGTATAATGTGGATAACTATGTTAATAACTTTCTAATCGTTGATATATGAACGTTCTATCAAAACAATATATCCACAATACATATGTTTGGATGTTAGTAACATTATAATTTTTACGTTATATTAAGTATTTTGCTATGTATAAATACTACTTCTAGGAAAAATAATTCTAACTTTTATAAATTTTACATATTATAAAGCTTATCTATTTTCCATCAATTATAAACGTAATTTTTTATTTTAAAATTTACCCTAAACAAAATAGCTATTATATCTTAAAATATATAGATAACTAAAGATATTATAAAAAGGAGTTTTAATAATGGTAACTAAAGAAATGCTACAAAATGAAAAAGGTTACTATGCAAAACATTTTGCTATAGATCCTTCATTAAAAACAAATGCTCAAAATTTATTATGGGAATTTAATAATACTAAGCCGGATGAGAATGAAAAGCGTGCAGATATTTTACAAAGATTATTTGGGACTTGTAGCCCTATGACTTTTATTGAGCCTAATTTTAAATGTGACTATGGATTTAACATACATACCCACGGTTTTGCTCTTATAAATTATAACTGTGTTATGCTAGATACTTCTCCTATTAATATAGGTGAAAATGCCTTCATCGGGCCAGGAACTTGCCTTTCGTGTGCTGGCCATCCTATTTATCCTTCTGAACGTATTGTTGAGGGTATTTCTACTTCTAAACCTATAACTATTGAAAATGATGTTTGGATTGGAGCTAATTGTACAATCTTCGGTGGTGTTACAATTGGAGCCGAAACTGTAATCGGCGGTGGTAGTGTTGTAACAAAAGACATCCCTTCTGGTGTTGTTGCTGCAGGAAATCCATGTCGTGTTTTACGCCCTATAACTGAAGAAGATAGGATAAATTTAAAAGAGGATTTTAGAAGTTTATAAAAAACATTGTAAAAAAACTTTTATCACAATAATTTTACATAAAAAAAGTAGGGGCATCTGCTCCTACTTTTTTTCTTTTATTATTTTGTTACTAGTTCAACTTCAACTGGTATAGCTTTTTCAACAGCTTCTCCGTTTATTATTTTTATAGCTGTTTCCACTGCTGTTGCACCCATTAAATCTGGTTTTTGAGCAACTGTTGCTGCCATTTTACCTTTTTTAATCGCTGCTACTGCATCATCTGTTGAGTCAAATCCAACAACTATTATATTTCTGCTTCCGATTGCTTCTACTGCCCCAAGTGCCATTTCGTCATTATGAGCGAATACACCTTTTATATCAGAGTTAGATTGAAGCATGTTTTCCATAACTGTCATACCTTCTGAACGGTTAAAGTTAGCTGTTTGGCTAGATACAACGTTTAATTGGTCATCTGCTATTTTGTGGAATCCTGCTCCTCTATCTATTGTCGCACTTGAACCTGAAACTCCTTCTAATTCAACTACTTTTGCATCTTTTCCAACTAAACTTACTAAGTATTCTGTTGCCATTCTTGCACCTTCAACATTGTCAGATGCTATTGAGCAATCTACATCTACACCGTTAACTGCACGGTCTAATGAAATAACTTTGATACCTTTTGCAATTGCATCTTTTACTGCTGGTGCAACTGCATCAGAATCAACTGGGTTTACTATTAAAACACTTATATTTTTTGAAATTAAATCTTCTATATCACTTGTTTGTTTTGCTGCATCATCACCAGCGTCTACTACTATTAAATCAACGCCTTCTTCTTTTGCCTTATCTTTCGCACCTTGGCTTAATGTTACGAAGAATGGGTTATTTAATGTAGATACTGAAAATCCTATACTTCCGTTTCCTACTAAACTTCCATCTGAATTTGCTCCAGACTCTTCACCTTCAATACTACATCCTACTAAAGAGAAAGCTAATATTGCTGATGAAACAAGAGCAACTATCTTTTTAAGTTTCATAATTTTCCTCCTAATATTTACGGGTTTTTATTTAATACTTAACGTTTACGGTCTGATAAAACTGCTATTAATATAACTAATCCTTTTACTACATCTTGATAGTAAGAAGATACTCCTAAGATGTTTAGTCCGTTATTTAATACTGCTATTATTAGAACACCTACAAATGTTCCCCATATTCTACCTCTACCACCGTTCATACTAACTCCACCAAGTGCAACTGCTGCGATTGCATCTAGCTCATATCCATTACCTAGTGTTGGTTGTGCTGAACCTAAACGAGATAAAAGTATTAATCCTGACATAGCTGCCATTAATCCTGAGATTGCATAAGTAGCTATTTTAGTTTTATCTATGTTTATACCTGCTAATTTTGCAGATTTTTCGTTACTACCTGTTGCATAAACTTTACGTCCAAAAGTAGTTCTTTCTAATATAAACATAAATCCTATAAATATTAATATAAACATTATTACAGGGAATGGGATATTTAATATAAGCCCTTTTCCTACGAATTTTAATAAATAACTATCTCCTAAGTTAGAGATTGGTTTACCATCCATGAAGATCATTGTTAATCCTCTGAATACTGTCATTGTTATTAATGTTGCGATGAATGGTTGTAAACGACCTTTTGTTACGAATACACCACTTATTATACCAAATACTACACCTAATATTAATGCTACTATCATAGCCATTGCTACTGGTGTTCCATTAGCTATTAAACTAGCACAAATTGCTGTTGTAAGAGCTAATACCGAACCAACTGATAAGTCGATTCCGCCAGTTAAAATAACACAAGTCATCCCGAAGGCAATCAATCCGTTTATTGAAGATTGTCTAAGTAATGATAAGAAGTTCTTTACTGTTCTGAACTCTGGACTTATGATACTTATCACCGCTACTAAAAGAATTAAGGCAATTACCGCACCTAAATCTTGTATACGATTCATTACTTTCTTATTTTCCATTTAGTTCTCCTCCTGTTGCTAAAGTCATGATACTTTCTTGGTTTGCTTCTTCTTTATTTAAAATTCCTCTTACTTCGCCTTCTCTTACTACCATAACTCTATCAGACATTCCTAAAACCTCTGGTAGTTCAGATGAGACCATAATTATCGCAACGCCTTTTGCTGCAAGTTCGTTAATTATGTTGTAAATTTCTTTTTTCGCTCCTATATCAACACCTCTTGTAGGCTCATCTAGGATTAAAACTTTTGGATTAGTGTAAATCCATTTTGCAAATATTACTTTTTGCTGATTCCCACCACTTAAATTATTACATTCGTGTTGCGGTCCAAAGCATCTTATTCTTAATTCTTCTATTCCTTGGTTAACAAGTTCTTGTTCTTTTTTCTTATTTATAATTCCATTTTTAGAAATTCTTCCAAGGTTAGCTAAAGAAATATTTTTCATTATACTTTCTTCTAACATTAAACCTTCAACTTTTCTATCTTCAGTTATAAATCCAATCCCATTTTGTATTGCTTGTTGTGGGTTTTTATTTTTTATCTCTTTTCCATCTAGGAATAATTGTCCTGTTACATGTGGCATGTTTCCGAATATAGCTTGCATTATTTCCGTTCTTCCTGCACCCATAAGTCCTGACACACCTAAAACTTCTCCTGCACGAACTTCAAATGATACATTCTCAAATGTTCCTGGGCAGTTTAAGTTTTTAACTTCAAATGCAACATCACCTATTTTTGAATCCCTAGCTGGGTATCTTTCTCCAATTTCTCTACCTATCATCATTTTAACTATGTCATTCATATCTATATCTGCAATTCTCTTTGTATCTATATAAGTACCATCTCTAAGAATTGTTATACGATCACATAATTCAAATATTTCTTCCATACGGTGAGATATATAAACTATTGAAACACCTTTTTTTCTAAGCGAATTTACTACTTTGAATAGTACTTCTGTTTCACTTTGAGTTAATGCTGCTGTTGGCTCATCCATGATTATTACTTTTGCATCTACCATAAGAGCTTTGGCAATTTCTATCATTTGTTGTTGTCCTATAGATAATTCGTCCATTCTTTGAGTTGGATCTATGTCAACTCCAAGCATATCTAAAATTTCTTTAACTCTTTTTCTCATTGCTTTTCTGTCACATATTCCGAATGCTTTTTTTATCTCTTTTCCTAAAAACATATTTTCTTCAACAGTTAAATCAAATAACACATTTAACTCTTGATGAATAAATACTATTCCTGCTTTTTCCGCTTCTTGTGGATTGTTATAACAAACTTCTTTTCCATCTACTATAACTTGTCCAGCGTCTTTAGTGTAAACACCAGTTAAAATCTTCATTAATGTCGATTTTCCAGCGCCATTCTCTCCCATAAGAGCATGTATTTCTCCATCATCTAATAAGAAACCAGCACCTTTTAAAACTGCGTTACCACCAAATGACTTATCAATTCCGCGCATTTCAATTTGCATATCTCCGCCTCCTTATTAGAAAATACAACCTGACTGTAAAATTATATTTGCGTATGGAGTTGTTTCTCCTGTACGTATTACAGCCTTACATTCCTTTGTCATTTGTTTTAATCCAACATGAGAAACATATTCTACTTCAACTTCTTGTCCTGCGAAGTATTCTTTTATCTCTGCTAATATTTGTGGATTATATTCTTTTATTTCTTCTGCTAAAACTATTTTTTCTATTTTCATATCGTTGCCAACTTCTTTTAGAACATCCATAAAAGTTGGTACTCCGAATTTAACTGCTAAATCAATTCTTTCTGTTTCATTTGGTATTGGAAGACCACAATCTCCTATACATATACAATCTGTATGTCCCATATATGAAAGTACTCTTGATATATCACTATTTAATATTCCATGTCTTTTCATTGATATTTTTCTCCTTAGCTTTTGCGTTTTATTTATTACTGTAACTCTTTTTCTACTTCACTTACTGTTGGCATTCCTGTTTGTGCACCAAATTTTTCTGTAGATAAACTAGCTGCTGTATTTGCAAAAGTTAAAGCAGTTTTTATATCTGCCCCATTTGCTATTTGTACTGAAAATGCACCATTTAGTGTATCCCCTGCTCCTGTTGTATCAGCTACTTTTGCTGGTCTTGCTGGTACATTTAATATTTCACCATTTTTTAAACATGTAGAAACTCCTCTTGACCCTTGAGTTATTAATAATTTTTCTGGGTATTTTTTAAGAAGTTCTTCTGTTGAAAGCTCTTTTCCAAAGATTAATACTGCTTCATGTTCATTTGGTGTTAAATAAGTTACCTTTTCTACAACTTCCATTGGTACTTCAGCTGCTGGAGCTGGATTTAATATAACTGGTATATTATTTTCTGCACAGAATTCAACTGTGTAGTGTACTGTTTCTAGCGGTATTTCATGTTGAAGTACTACCATATCATAATTTTTTAATTCTTCTTTTATGCTATCTATATAGTCTTTATCTACTTTTCCATTAGCTCCTGGAACAACTATTATTGTATTGTCGTTTTCTGCAACTGTAATCATTGCGATTCCAGTAGGAACTCCTTCTAATATTCTTATGTTGTCTGTTTTTATGCCGTGGTTTTTCATGTTATCTATCATTTTTTGTCCGTTCTCATCGTCACCAACGCATCCAAACATCTCTACTTCTGCCCCAAGTTTAGCCATAGCTACTGCTTGGTTTGCACCTTTTCCTCCTGGTATATAGCTTATGCTATCTCCCATTAATGTCTCACCTTTAAGTGGTATTCTTTCTGACGTTACTGTCATATCTATGTTAATGCTCCCTACAACTGCAAGTTTCATGCTTTCACCCTTTCATTTTTATTATTTATTTTCCGTTTCTATCTTAAGTAACAATATGTGTTACTCTTTTTCAATTTATCCTATCTAATTATACTGTTCTTAATATAAAATCGTCAACATTTTTTTACATTTTACTACATATTTTTCTATTTTAACGCATAATCTAAGTATTATATATGTATATATGCAATTAATTAGTATATCACATTTAATTTTCTAACTATATTGAAGTTGTTTTCATATAAAATATCATTCTAATATAAAGTATTATTTTTATTATTATTTAATTTTGTTTTTATTGTAAATATTCTAATTTTTTTATAACTAATATTAAAATAAATATTAATTACTAGCTTTAAAATAAAAAAGCTCCTCTAATTCAAAATATAATATTTCGCCTTAGAGGAGCTATGAGTAGTATAATTTAGACAACAAAAAAGTACCTAAAAGGTACTTATATGAATATTCAGCTGACCTGGTTTTTGACCCCACACTCGCCTACTGCGACGTTCGCTCTGGGTTTGCCGCACTACTAGCCGTCTCGATTTAGAATTTTTTTGGTTATCGGTAGGTCTTACTTCTAAGCCGCACCATGATCATCAACACCGCTTTTGACGTTGACTTACGTGGATCCCTTTGCCTGCGACTGGCTTGGACTTTCAACCACAGACCTGAATAATCACTAATATATTTTAATATCTTATGCTCTATATGTCAATAGAATGATTTACCTATGCTTATATTTTTCTATTAATCATTTTCTTTGTCAGATAAATACCTATCACTTGCTCTTGTCAATAAAGTTAACACAGTTATCTTGTTAACAGGAATTAATCTGAGAACTTTTGATATTTCGTTAGTTGTAGCAGCTGTTGTAAAAATATCATCTATTAATATTACATTTTTATCTTTAAGTAAATTATCCTCATCTTTTATAATAAATGAATTTTTTACTTCTTGTTCTCTTTCCTTTTTATTTAAATTGTATAATCTTTTAGTGTTTTTGCACCTAAATATACAATTTAAAGTGGGTATTCCCGTTATATCACTCAAATCTTCTGCTATTTTTTGTGCTTGGTTAAATCCTCTTTTTCTAAGTCGCTTCTTATGTAAAGGAACAAACAACAAATAGTCTGCACTTAGATTTTCGAGCTCCATCTTTTCACTCATAATCTGTGCAACATATCTACAAAAATAAGTTTTGTTTCTGTATTTAAAATCTAATATCATCTTTTTGCTTGTTTTATCGTACTCTATACATGAAATTGCCCTGTCAAAATAGAAACTTCTATGTTTGCAAGATGGACAATCTGCAATATTTTCATATTCTAGGTTATGATTTATAATTGGCTTACCACATTTTAAACATGCATCCTTTAAAAAGTGTAATTCTTCAAAACAATCTTTACATATAGAGTACGTGTTGTTTAGCTTTATAGGATTGTCACAAATTATGCATGTAATATTCTTTGGATAGATAAAATCCAATACTATATCTAAAAAATATTTCAATATTGATTTTATATCATCCATGTTTTTTATGTTGTTTTTTATAGGTTTATTTTCTAAATCCTTATTAACTTCTATTATCTTCAATCAGCAGACCTTCTTTTTTAAATTTATTTAACTTAACTGCTAAATTAGAATATCTGTCACTACTTCGATTGTTCTTAATCATAAACTCTAAGTATTTAACATCTCCAACTAATACAACTTGTTTCTTTGCACGTGTAACAGCAGTGTAAAGTAGGTTTCTGCTAAGTAACATAGGTGGAGCCCAAGTCATCGGTATTACAACGATTGGGAACTCACTTCCCTGACTTTTGTGGATAGTTGTGCAAAAGCTGTGGTCTAATTCGTCTAATTCATCATACTTATAAGTTACGATTTTCATACCATCGAATATAACAAATACCTCTTTCTTTTCTTTGTCTATATAGTAAATATAGCCAATATCTCCATTATATATACCATGTCCGCTGTTGCTTCCATCTTCGCTCTTCCACTTTCTTGTGTAGTTGTTTTTTATCTGCATTACTTTGTCGCCAACTCTAAATGTTCTTTTCGAAAATACTTCTTCTGTTTTATATTTATTTGGCGGATTTAAACTTTTTTGAAGTTCTATATTTAAATTATTTACACCAAGGTTTCCTTTTCTCATCGGCGATAATACTTGAATATCCTTTAATTTATCTACACCATAGAATTTTGGTAATCTCTCGCTTACTATCCCTACAATCTCTGGCAGTATATCGTCTCCTTCTTTTTTAATAAAGAAGAAATCCTTGCCTTTAACGTTTAATTTAAGTGGCTCACCTTTATTAATTCTATGGGCATTGACTACTATCATACTTTCTTGTGCTTGTCTAAATATTTCATTTAGTCTAACAGTATTTATAACCTCTGAATCGATAAGGTCCTTTAGAACATTTCCTGCACCGACAGAAGGCAACTGGTCGCTGTCACCTACTATTAAAAGCCTTGTACCTGATTTTATAGCCCTAAGCAAACTGTACATAAGCACAATATCCACCATCGAAACCTCATCCAATATAACAACATCAGCATCAATAGGGTCTTCCTCATTCTTCATAAATGTAAGTTCATCACTATCCATACCAAACCCCATCTCTAAAAGCCTGTGTATTGTTTTTGCTTCCTTATTAGATGTTTCACTCATTCTTTTAGCTGCACGTCCTGTAGGGGCCGCCAAAACAACTTTTTGGTCATTGTTTTCAAACACTTTTATGATTGTGTTGATTGTTGTTGTTTTTCCTGTCCCTGGCCCACCAGTTATTATTACAACACCTTGCTCAACAGCTTCTTTAACTGCTATAACTTGATTTTGAGCAAGTTTTATTCCATCTTCTCTCTCAATCATCTTTATTTCATGATCTATATTTATTTTTAAATCTTCAAAGTCTACTTGAGAAAGTCTTATCATCTCTCTACATACTCCATTTTCCGCCATGTAATAAGGCATTAAATACACATTTATATCATTATGTTCTCTTTCAACATGTATTTTTTGAGTATAAGCTAGTTCTAAAACACCTTCTTTTATATGTTCTGCCTCAACATCTAAAACCTTCACCGCTTGTGGAACTAATACACTTAGTGGCAAATATGTATTTCCATTAGATGTACTTTGATTAAGTGTGTATAAAATCCCTTGGAATATTCTATCTCTAGAATATTTATCAATTCCTAGCTTCTTAGCAATATCATCAGCTACCTTAAATCCAATTCCTCGGATATCTTCGGCAAGTTTATAAGGATTTTTATTTATAACACTTATTGCTTTATCTTTATATTTTTTATAAATCTTTAGACAGTAATTAGGAGTTATTCCATAAGGAGATAACTGTATAATTATGTTTCTTAATTCTCTGTTTTCTTCATAACTTTCAGTTATCTGTTTTATTTTCTTTGCGCCAATTCCCTCTACTTCTTTTAATCTTTCTGGAGTGTTTTGGATTACGTCTAGAGTATCAACTCCGAATTTTTTAATAATCCTCAATGCCATTTTTTCTCCTATACCATGAATCATACCAGAAGATAAATAAGCGTAAATTCCCTCCAAAGATGAAGGTGTTACAGGCATAAAACTTGTTACTTCAAATTGTGAGCCATAAGTCTTGTGTGTTACCCACTTTCCTTCAACCTCTATACTTTCACCAACAGATAAAGTCGGCATACATCCTACAATTGTGACTTCCTCGTCTTCATTTGCAAGATAAGCTATAGTGTATCCATTCTCTTCATTTTTAAAAACTATATCACTTATCATACCCTCTAATTTTTCCATAATACACACTCCTAATTGCGTCTTACACGCTTAATATATTTCATTTATTTCAACTTTATTTTATTATCCTTTATATTACATTTTATATTCACAGTCTATTTATATATAAACTTAATATAATATTTATAATTTTGATATGTAATTGCTTCTATAAAAATATTATACTAGTTTTTTAAATAAAAAAAGACCCTGTATTCTTATAATACAAGGTCTTTTATATTTAAAGTTATATTATTCTAATTAATTATATACCAGCTTGTTCTCTTAAAGTTTCAGCTTTATCAGTTCTTTCCCATGGTAAATCTATATCAGTTCTACCGAAATGACCGTAAGCAGCAACTTGTTTGTATATAGGTCTTCTTAAGTCAAGGTCTCTTATTATAGCACCTGGTCTTAAATCGAAGTTTTTGTTTATTAATTCAACTAATACTTCTTCAGAAACTTTTCCAGTTCCGAAAGTATCAACGAATATTGATAATGGTTTAGCAACACCGATTGCGTAAGCTAATTCTATTTCACATTTGTCTGCAAGTCCAGCAGCAACTATGTTTTTAGCTACATATCTAGCAGCGTAAGCAGCAGATCTGTCAACTTTTGTTGGGTCTTTACCAGAGAATGCTCCACCACCGTGTCTAGAGTATCCACCGTAAGTATCTATTATTATTTTTCTACCTGTTAAACCAGTATCTCCTTGTGGTCCACCTATAACGAATCTACCTGTTGGGTTGATGTAGTACATAGTTTCTTCATCTAATAATTCAGCAGGTATAACAGCTTTTATAACGTGTTCTATTAAATCTCTTCTTATAGTTTCGTTATCAACATTTTCACTATGTTGAGAAGATATTAATACAGTGTGAACTCTAACTGGTGTGTTTCCTTCGTATTCAACAGTTACTTGAGTTTTACCATCTGGTCTTAAGTAATCTAATAATCCAGATTTTCTAACTTCTGTTAATCTTCTTGATAATTTGTGAGCTAAAGATATTGGAAGTGGCATTAATTCTTCTGTTTCATTACAAGCGAAACCGAACATTATACCTTGGTCTCCAGCACCAACTTTTTCTATTTCTTCTTCAGTTTGTTCTCCTGATTTACTTTCTAAACCTTCATCAACACCCATAGCGATGTCTCCTGATTGTTCATCTATAGCAGTTATTACTGCACAAGTATTGCAGTCGAATCCAAATTTAGCTCTAGTATATCCGATACCTTCTACTGTTTCTCTAACTAATTTTGGGATATCAACATAAGCATTTGTACTTATTTCACCTGCAACTAATACTAATCCAGTTGTAGTAGTAGTTTCACAAGCAACTCTTGATAGTGGGTCTTTTTCTAATAATGCATCTAGTATTGCATCTGATATTTGGTCACACATCTTATCTGGATGACCTTCAGTAACTGATTCTGACGTAAATAAATGTCTTGCCATTTTAGTTCCTCCTTAAATTTCTATAATTTATTTTATCTCATAATATTGTTCCTAAAAAATCTTTTTATTAATACGTTTAATAAAGATTTTTTGTTTGGAATTCTAGATTATATTCTTTATTTTACAAGAAATTTTATTCCTTATACTTTCTTATAAATTAAAAAAACCTCTTCTAGCGCAGAAGAGGTTACTGTATGCTTAAACACGCGACCTCATCTTTCTAGAATTCTCTCTAGCAGGATTTAGCACCTTCCTTTTACAAGTGGTTGCTGGGCTTCATAGGGCCTGTCCCTCAGCCTCTCTTGATAAGGTAATCAAGAAATTTTTCTTTCAAATTTAACACTATAAATAATACCTGTTTTACGATTTATTGTCAAGCATTTTTGCAATTCTATTTGTTAGTTTTTGTTTTATTCTTAAATAATCTCAGAGATGTAACTCTTCTAAAAATAGTATTATTTCACACTTTCAATTCATATATTATCTAGAAGGGAGGAACTCCTATGTATTTAGCTAAGGTAAACTATAAAAGAGAAGATGTCACGCATATATTAAGTAATATTCTCAAAAATATAATCTCTGATAATACTGTAATAATATGTATAGGAACAGATCGTGCTATTGGAGATGCACTAGGGCCTTTAGTAGGTACTATGCTCAAAAATAGTGATTTTAAATACCCTGTTTACGGTACATTGGATAATCCTATTCATGCTTTAAACATTTATGAATCAATTGAAAAGATTAAAAGCAAACATTCCTCGAGCCAATTTTTAGCCATAGATGCCTGTTTGGGCTCGTCAAGTAACATAGGTAATATACAAATACGAGAGGGACCTATACTTCCAGGCAAGGGCGTAGGTAAGAAATTACCCCAAGTAGGGACTTATTCTATAGTTGGCATTGTAGATAAAATAGATGAAAATAATAGATTTTCTTTTAATAATATAAGGCTTAATTTTATTTTAGAATTAGCAGAAACGATTGCTTTATCCCTGCTCCTTGCAACATAAAAAAAAGTAGCTATAATAAAATAATAATTTTTATATTATTTTAAAGTAGCTACTTTTTAATTTATCTCTTAAATATTCTCTTTTCAATCAATTATTTTTTGAAACTTCCACCAGTTTCTAATAAATCAAGTGATCCTAGTGATAATCCAGTACCTTTAGCAACACAAGAAAGTGGATCATCTGCTAAAACTACTTTTATTCCTGTACTTTCTTCTATTCTTTCTCCTAGTCCTTTTAACATAGCTCCTCCACCTGTCATCACTATGCCTTTGTCACTTATGTCAGCTGATAGTTCTGGTGGTGTTTTTTCTAGTAGGTTTTTAGTTGCTGCTACTATTTGTTCTACACATGGATTAAGCGCATCTAACATTTCATTTGCATTTACAGTTATAGTTACAGGAAGTCCTTTAACTAGGTTTCTTCCGCTTATATTCATAGTTCTTGGCTCGTCCTCTTTAACAGCAGTTCCTATTTCAATTTTTAATTTTTCAGCACTTCTTTCCCCAATCAATACATTATATTCTTTCTTTATGTATTTGATTATCGCTTCATCAAATTTATCTCCACCTAATTTTATTGAATCACTTACTACTGATCCCCCTAATGATATTACAGCTATATCAGTAGTTCCTCCACCAATATCAATTATCATATTACCATTTGGTTGTGCTATATCTATTCCCGCACCTATTGCTGCTGCTATAGGTTCTTCTATGATGTAAACTTCTCTAGCCCCTGCTTTTTTTGTAGCATCTTCAACAGCTCTTTTTTCAACTTCAGTAACACCAGTTGGTACACAGACCATTATTCTAGGCATTACAAATCTTCCAAATCCTTTTTTCTCTACTATTTTTTCAATAAAATAAGATAGCATTTTTTCTGTTATCTCATAATTTGATATAACACCATCTCTTAATGGTCTTATAACATCTATATTTACAGGTGTTCTCCCTATCATTCTTCTTGCTTCTGTACCTACCGCTATAACTTCTTTTAATTTATTGTCTACTGCTACTACTGAAGGTTCTTCTAATACTATTCCTTTTTCACTTACATATATCAGTACATTAGCAGTCCCTAAATCTATACCTATATCAGCTCCTGACATCTATTTTCACTCCTTTTTACATTTCTAAGTCTTTATATTTATATTAAATTTTATTAATAATTATCATTAATTATCCTATTCTACAATATAGGCAAAAATTTGTCTTTAGTCAAGAAAAAAATGTAGGTTATCCTACATCTTTTTTTGTTGCTGGTATTTAAGTTTTGTTGCCATTCCCCCTCGTATATGTCGTTCTGATTTGTTTTTCTCCAAAACTTGTTTTACTTCGCTAGCTAATAATGGGTGAATTTCTTCTAATCGCTCTGTTACATCCTTGTGTACAGTACTTTTGCTTACCCCAAAAACTTTTGCCGTTTGTCTTACTGTTGCCTGCTTTTCTAATATATATTTTGCAATAATAACTGCTCTTTGTTCTATATGAGATTTCAAGACCTCCCCTCCCTCAATATCAGTCCTATTGATATATATGAAAAAACGGCAAAAAATATAACAGGAGACTTCTCAATTTTTATGAAAAGTCTCCTGCGTATAAACTTTATTCTAATAAACTCAATGGATTAATAGCTTTGTCATTTTTGTAGGCTTCTATATGTACATGTGTACCATCTTCATTTTCAACATTTGTTGTATTGCCTACATAACCTATACAATCGCCTTCTTTAACAGTATCTCCTTTTTGTAAAGATACATTTTCTTTTATTCCAGAATATATTACTGTTAAATCATCAGCATAAGATAATTTTATACTTGTTCCGTATTTTTCATCTGAATATACAGATTCAACAGTTCCATCAAGTATTGATTTTATCTCTGCTCCATCTTTAGCTGCGACATCTAATCCTTTATGTATTTCCCAAACATCTAATGTTTTTGAATAACTAGGCATATCTTCTGAGTATTGTCTAAGTACTTCAGTTCCTATGTAACTTAATTTAGATTCGCTTTGTGCTTTTTCTTCTGATTTTTGTTTATTTTCTTCCTTGGCTTTTTCTAGGTTTTCTTTTGATTCTGTTGATGTTGGAACAGAATCATTTTTTTCTTTTACTAAATTTATCTCATTATCCTTATTAACGGCATCTTTACTTGATACCAATTTATTTAGGTTTTTATTTGTAAATATAATACCACCAAAAGCTACAAGACAAATACATATGAATAAAGATAGATAAAATATATCTTTCTCTAATAATTTCTTTTTCATATTGCACCTCCAAATATATTAATACATTTAGAGTATTGACATCTTTTTTTATTTTATGCCTATATATGAAAATTTTTTTATTTTTTATATTTTTATCCAAATATATGGTTTTATATTCTTATATTCAATATTATTTTTTATCAGATTCAAATTATAAACCCAAATATTAATATATATCTTTTATTTGTGTATCTGTGTAGTAATGGAATAGTATTTCATCGTATTTATAATTTTTCTGTGCCATACCTTCAGCACCCCATTGGCTCATACCTACTCCATGACCATATCCCTTAACTTTGAAGATTACTGTATCACCGTTAAATCCTAAATCAAAATTAGAAGAATTTAAACCAAAAATAGTACGCATATTTCTACCCGTAATCTTTTTGTTCCCAACTTGAATAGTATTTACTGAACCAGCAGTTGTTCTGTCTAATATCTTAACTGTGTTATTCAAATTTTCACTTGATATAGAAATACTTGAATAATTCTTTTTCAATAAATTTACAAAGTCGTTTTTATTAATTTTTTTTTCCGTATAATACTTCGGTGATTGTTCTTCATAGGGACTGCTCACTGATTTTAGGTATGGGTATTGTGCTGAAAATACTTCTTCACTATTTTCTGTTTTACCACTTGATGTTGAAAAATATAAGGGTAGTATTGCCTTATTATCATATGTTAATATATGTCCCTTAGTATCATCTACTGCTTGTTTTATTTTAGGATATGAATTTTTGATCCATTCATCTCCCTTTTTGTTTTTCAACTCTTCGTAAGATGCATATGCCTGACAGTGGTTTGAATTAGTGCATATATCTGCCCCATTATGGCCCTGTGTCATGTTATTTTCTATTTTGTAGATAATGTAAGTCCTTGCAGCAACTGCCTGGGCTTTTAAAGCCTCCTCAGAGAAATCTGATGACATTTCTGAAGCCACAACTCCATATAAAAACGTCTCTATGTCCATTTTTTCTGTCTTGTTTGTACTGCAGTTGTACACAGTTATAGTAGGACTTGTAGAATCTACTGTTTCATAGGTATCTTTATCTTGTTCTGATTTTTTCATTATATTTTTAGTAGATTCAGAACTAGATATTTCATTTTTCCCATAAAAGAGCACACTAATTAAAACAGGGAGCAATATACAAAAAGTCATTGTCCCTATCAAAAATATTATAGGTTTTTTCATATAATTAATGCCTCCATAGATTTCTATATTCATAAATATATGAAAAAACCCCATTATTTATTACTGTCTAAAATGTCTTACTAATAAATGTCGATAGCCAAATATAAGTAAATACTAAAGTTTATATAGCATAGTAATCAGAAATTAGCACTCTACTATTTCTATATTACCACCTAAAGATCTTATTTTCTTGTCTATATCAACATATCCTCTTTGGATGTGATAAATTTCACCTATTTGTGTTTCACCTTCAGCTATAAGTCCGCATAATATAAGTGCTGCTCCTGCTCTTAAGTCAGTTGCATTTACATTAGCTCCATAAAGTTGGTCGACACCTTTAACTACAGCTGTTCTTCCTTCTATTTTAATATTTGCACCCATTCTGTTGAATTCTGCAACGTGCATAAATCTATTTTCAAATACTGTCTCTATTACAACACCAGTTCCTTTAGCTACTGTAAGCATAGCCATTATTTGTGCTTGAACGTCTGTAGGGAATCCTGGGTGTGGTAGAGTTTTTACATCTACTGCTTTTAATTTTTCTGGTCCAATTACTCTTATTGAATTGTCCATTTCTACAACTTCACAACCAGCTTCTATTAATTTAGCAGTTACTGGTTTTAAGTGTTCAACTAATACATTTTCAACTGTTATATCACCTTTTGTCATAGCTGCAGCAACCATGTAAGTTGCAGCTTCTATTCTGTCTGGTATAACATCATGTTCAGTTCCTTTTAATTCTTTAACACCTTTAATTCTTATAGTGTTTGTACCTGCTCCTTTAACGTCTGCTCCCATTTCGTTTAGGAAGTTAGCTAAGTCTACTATCTCTGGTTCTTCTGCTGCGTTTTCGATTATAGTAGTTCCTTCTGCAAGTACTGCAGCCATCATTATATTTTCAGTTGCTCCAACAGATGGGAAATCTAAGTATAATTTAGATCCAACTAATTTATCTGCTTTAGCTTCTACAAATCCGTGATCCATTATTATATCTGCACCTAAAGCTTTAAATCCTTTTAAGTGTAGGTCTATTGGTCTTGTTCCTATTGAACATCCACCTGGCATTGATATTTTTGTTTGGTTAAATCTAGCAAGCAATGGTCCCATTACGAAGAATGAAGCTCTCATTTTTCTTACTAGCTCATATGGCGCTTCACAAGTAGTTAAGTTACTTGCGTCTACTGTTAAAGTTTTGTCTTTGTATTCAACTTCCGCACCAAGGTGTCTTATTAAGTCTGATATTACGTGTACATCTGTTAAATCTGGTACTTCGTGTAAAACTGATTTACCTTTTACTAATAATGTTGCAGCTATTATAGGTAATACTGCATTTTTTGCTCCATCTATTCTAACTTTACCTTTAAGTGGGTTACTTTTCTTCACAATTATTTTAGCCATAAATATGTCTCTCCTCAATCTAATAATCTATTTTTATTATAGGTGTAGCCATATATATCGTCGTTCTATCATCATCTTCGCTATACCTAATTCCTATATTCAAATTCATTTCTCTATCTAAATATTTCAAGTTATTTTCTTTTAATAATTTACTATATGCATTTACTGATAAAAAGTTTTCTTCCTTTATTTCATCAATTTTTTCAGCATACATATTATATAATATTTTTTGTAAAATATCACTAATTTTAGCGTTTTTTAATTTTTTTGTATACTCTCCTGCTATACAAATATTAATATTTACTTCATCAGAATATTTTTTTAGTTCATTTTCTAACTTAACATAAATATTCTCTATATTTTTATATACTTTATTATTTAATATGTCAACTATTATATAGAATTCTTTTGAATTTTTTTTGACTCCAACTATTGAAATTCCTGTATTTTTATCATTATAATTTACATATATTTCAGTTTTTTGTGTTTTTACACACAATTCATCCGTATTATAGCCTAAATTTTGTGCTATTCCTACACAAATGTCCTCTAATTCCTTTATGTCTATGTCTTTTTCTATCATTACACTAGATTTTATATTGTAAAATTTAAAATTAGAATCTGTCATTTCAAAGCTTTCTATAAATTTAGGTATCCACTCTGTTTTAGTTGATTGTCCATAAACTGTGATTATACTAAATAAAGATAAAACAATTACAAATAGACATATTCTTGATTTAAATAATTTCATCTTAAATCCCCCTCAAATTTATCTTTATTTAAAGTATCTACAGATTTATTGTTTTTAAACCCAATTCTTTTAAACATAATTCTTTTAACTTAAAAAACTGTCCATATAAATATGAACAGTTTTTATTTAGGATAACACTTATATTTAGCAAAATTCTAAGCTAATTGTGCAATTGTTAATTTTTGATAAGCACCTTCTATATTATCTAATAATTCTTTGTCTTCTATTTGTGAAATTTTCTTAACAGCTTCTTTCACACCTAAATCTTTTATTGTTTCTTGTAATTCAACACTTTGTGCATCATCTGGATTATCATAATGAAGAGCTGCCCCAACACCTGTAATTAAGTTGTCTACAGATATTCCATAAGATTGTGCTGTTACTAATGGATTTATTAATCTATCTTTTGCACTTAATTTTCTAAGTGGCTCTCTACCAACTCTTTTAACATCATCGTTTAAGTATGGATTTTTAAATCTATTTAATATTTTATCTATGTATTTATAGTGAGCATCTAAATCTAGTCCATGTTTTCTAACTAATCCTTGTCCACTTTCTTGCATAGCAGCCTTTACTATCGCTGCTATTTCTCCATCTTTTATACTTTCATCTACAGTTTTGTATCCATTGATATAGCCTAAATATGCAGTTATCGCATGGCCAGTGTTTAATGTGAATAGTTTACGTTCAACATAAGCTATAAGATCATCAACTAAGTTCATACCATTTATTTGTGGTATTTCACCTTTAATTTTAGATACTTCAACATTCCATTCATAGAAGTTTTCTACTGTAACATCTAAAGGATTTTCATTAGTACAAGGTGGTACTATTCTGTCTACTGAGCAATTTGGGAAACCAATATACTCTTCCATATATTTTATTTCATCTTCATTTAAAGCTTTTACTACTTCTTCTTTTAATATTGCTGTAGCACCTACTGCATTTTCGCAAGCTATTATATTTAAATAATTTTTATTTCCGTTATTTTTTCTAGCTTGTATACCTTTAGCTATTGTTGGTGCTATTCTTTTTAATACTAATGGACCTACTGCTGTAGTTATTATTTCAGCTTCTTGGATTTCATCTATTATTTCATCTGATAATGATGATACTGCACTTATGTTAGTTATTTTTTGTTCAAAACATTCTACATCTTTTACAAGTATTCTATATTCTTTATCATTATTTATAGCATTTAATATTGCTTCATTAACATCTGCAAATACTACATGATAACCTGCATTTGATAGTAATCCACCTATAAAACCTCTACCAATATTTCCTGCTCCAAATTGTATAGCCTTTTTCATTATTCATATCCCCCCAAATTTTATACTTTTCAGCTTTATATTATTATTCTGCAAATATATTTAAGAAATCTTCTGCATTTGTTGAATCTTTTAGTTTATTTACTAACTCATCATCTAAAGATATTGCTATTTTTGATAATATATCTAAATGTTCATTCCCTTTTCCTGCTATGCCTATTACTAAGTAAACTGTACTGTCTCCATATTCTACTCCATTAGGAAATTGTAATATTACTATTCCTGATTCTTTTATATCTTTTTTAGCTTCGTTAACTCCATGTGGTATTGCAAATCCTAACCCCATATTAGTACTCATAGTTTTTTCTCTTTCAAGCATTGCATCTACGTAGCCTTCGTTAACATATCCTCTTTCAACTAATTTTTTACCTGCTAAAACTATACTTTCTTCTCTTGATACTGAATCTAAACCTAATACTATGTTTTCTTTAGCTAATACATTACTCATCACAAATTCCTCCTAATATCCCTTTTTTAATCTATTTTGGGTAACAATACTTTCATTTTTCTAATATAGAAATCTAATACTATAGATTTAAAACTCCCCTTGATGTCTTCTGTATCTCCAAATTTTATACAATCTACAAACTCGTCATTTTCAATTAAATTCTCGCTTATATTACTCAAAAGATCTCTTTGATAGTCTTTAGCTTCTTTTGGTATCAACATAAGCAGAGCGTATTTTGTTTTATTTTCTTGGTCTATCATTATTTTATCTGATAATCTTATAGACGCATATCTTATGTTTTCAACTTCTGATGTCATACAGTGAAGTAAAGCTATTTCAATTCCATCAACAAATGGTGTTGATATGTTTATTCTTCTTTTTAAATCTTTTTGAATCCTTAATGCTGACTTACTGTCTTTTGCAAATATAAAGCTGCTGTAATTTATAAGCTCTTCTAAATCATCACATTCTACATCTTCATGTACTTCTATAGATTTAAAGAATTCAACTATATTACCACTCATTATCATAAAATCCATAACTTCATCTTTTTCAATTTGATTATTTTCATCTTTTTGTTTTTTTTCAGATGCCCTTATATCTTTTTTAAATACTTTGTCTTTAGCTATTTTTCTTAATACATGTCTAATTCTTGCTACATCATCTAAATTTAATAATGGATTTACAACTATCGTTTTTATAGACGATTCTAATTCTACAGTTGAAATTATTAAATCTATACCTTGTTTCCTAAGAACATCTTCATCTACTTTAATTGCTGATATTGTATTTACCATTTTTAAATTAGAGAATTTCTTTTGTAATTGTGTCATTAGAAATCTCGATGTTCCTATTCCTGTTGGACAACAAGCTACAGCTCTTATCTCTACATCTTCTATTAAATTTCTCTCCATACAAGAGCCAAAGTGCATTGCCAAATAAGCTATTTCTGACTCTGGAATCTCATCGATATCTAACTTTTCTTTTATGATATATATGATATTAGCTACTCCATCATAAATATCTTTATAATCTTTCTTTATTTGTCCTAGAAGTGGATTTCTTATATCCATTCCCATTTTGATTCTACAAAGAGATGGTGCCAGATGATTTACTAAATCATTTAGCAATCTCTTATCAGAGCTAAAATCAAATCCAAATTTATCTGTAGCTAATTCAATTAACTTCTTTGAAATATTCATTAGTTCTACATCATCTAAACTAAAATTATGATCCTTTGTCTCTAGTCTCAATTTAGATCCTCTTAAATGCATCGTTATATATCCAATTTCATCAGTAGGCACTTCTATGTCAAACTCTTGCTCTATTCGTTGTGCTATTTTTATGGCTGTCTGGAATTGTTCTATATATTTCAATTCATTTAAAACATCTTCTTCCATAGAGATTGTTTCTCCATTTCTAAGTCTTTGTACTGACAAAGATATATGTACAACTAATCCTATAAATGAGCTATCTGATATTTTTAAGTTTGTTTCTTTTATAACTTCAGATAAGGCACATTCTACTTTTTTAATTATTGACTTATCTATCAAATTAAGTAGCCTATTTTCACTAGAAATTTCAATTACATTATTAGATTGAATATTGTTTCCAATATTTTTAACTAAATTTATTAATTCTGGTTCTTCAAAAGAATTATATATAAGTCTTACTTGTGCACTTCTTATATCTTTTTCCAAACCTTCAATATAAATTCCTGTGCCTGGTTTTCTTATAAGTTTGATAGAAAAATTATCTAGCCATTCTTCTATCTCTATAAAATCATTATTCAAAGTTCCCTCTGATATTTTTAATGATTTATAAAAATAGTAGGATTTAATCGGCTCTGTAGATGTCAAAAGATTTGATAGTATAAATCTTTTTCTTTCTTCTTTAGTGTAATTTTTTTCAATTTTCTCCTCTTGTAAAAGTTCTATTATAAATTGTTTGTTATCTAATGTCTCATCTAAATAGATACCTACTCCTGGTTTTTTAACAAATTTAAAATCATTTTCATCTAGCCAATTCTCTATACTCGACATATCTCTTAACACAGTTCTAGTACTTATGTCTAATTCCTTCGCTATGTCTGAAATAGTTATCGACTTATTTGAATGATTCTGTGCTAGCATCAAGATAATTTCTTTTTGTCTAGAGCTAATTTTTTTCTTTCTCATTTTATCCCCTTTATTAGTGACATTCTAACTTGTTAACTTTTATAGTTTAATTTTAGCAAATCGTCCCAATGCTATCAATCTATTGATATTGCTATAATGTCACTAAAGATTGTGACATTATTGAGTTGGATAAAGATTAATTGTTGATGACATTTTTATAGTTCTGCATTTAGTCATGAAGTCACTTTTTATTTTTATTTTTCCCATTTTTATCCTTATTGTGGGAATTATACTATAAATGATATTTCTCTACAATATATAATAACTTACAATAAAAAATAAGCCATGGCATTGCCATGGCTATAAAATTTAAATTTATTATGACCTAAATTATTATATATATTTTCCGTATGCCCAGTTACTTATTATATTTATGCCTTAACTGTTGAACTAGCTAATTTATTATATAAGTCTTCTATATTTTCGTCCTTTAAGAAATTTTTAATTTCGATTATTTCTATATTATCATATTTTGCTTTTGCTCTTTCTGCTAATGACTCATGTGTTACTACTATTTGTGCATCTGCTGGTATATTGTCAACTGGTGCTGCTGCTACTTCTATTCCTAAGCCTAAGTCTTTTATTCTTGCCTTGAATTTTGCTGCTCCCATTGCACTTGATCCCATTCCTGCATCACATGCAAATATTATTTTCTTAATGTCTGATACTGATATATCTTTTGTATCATATGTAGCTGCTACTTCTGTATTTATTGATTGAGTTGAACCGCTATTAGCTAATCTACTATATAATGTATCTATATTTTCATCTTTTAAGAAGTTTTTGATTTCTATTATTTCTATGTTATTGTATTTTGCTTTTGCTCTTTCTGCTAATGATTCATGTGTTACTATTATTTGTGCATCTTCTGGTACATTATCTACTGGTGCTGCTTCTACTTCTATTCCTAAACCTAAGTCTTTTATTCTTGCTTTAAATCTTGCTGCTCCCATTGCACTTGATCCCATTCCTGCATCACATGCAAATACTATTTTTTTGATGTCTGATACTGCTACTTCTTTAGTTGCTGCTACTTCTGATCCTTCAGTTTTTTGATTTTTAGATTGAGCTTTCATATCTTTCATTTGTGCTTGAGCTGCACTTAAATCTTGTTCTTCATCCCTAGATGCTGCTCTTTTTACAAATACTGATGATACTAAGAATGATACTACTGTTGCAACTACTACACCTGCTATTACTGCGAAATATTTACCTTTTGCTGTCATTGCTAATATTGCAAGTATACTACCTGGAGAAGCTGCTGCTACTAATCCTGCACCTAATACTGAGAATGTTAAAACTCCTGAAGCACCACCAAGTATTACTGCTAATATTAATGCTGGATTCATTAATATATATGGGAAGTATATTTCATGTATACCACCTAAGAAATGGATTATTACTGCACCTGGAGCAGATTCTTTACTTGCGCCTTTTCCGAATAAGCAATATGCTAATAATACTCCAAGTCCTGGTCCTGGATTAGCTTCTAGTAAGAACATTATTGAAGCTCCCATTTCTTTTGCTTGTTCTATTCCTAAAGGTGATAATATACCATGGTTTATTGCGTTATTTAAGAATAATACTTTTGCTGGTTCTATAAATACTGAAGTTAAGAATATTAAATTTCTTTTAACTAAGAATTCAACCCCTGCTTGTAATACTGATGTTATTGCTATTACAACTGGTCCTATTGCATAGAATCCTATTATTGCTAATATTAATCCTAATATACCTACTGAGAAGTTATTTACCAACATTTCAAATCCTGATGGTATTTTTCCATCTACTAATTCATCAAATTTTTTGATTACCCATCCAGCAAGTGGCCCCATTATCATACCACCAATTAACATTGTTGTATCTCCTGCACCAACTACTATACCTACTGTAGCTATTGCACCGATTACTGAACCTCTATCCCCTGCTATCATTTTTCCACCAGTGTAACCTATCAATACTGGTAAAACATATTTTAGCATTGGTGTTACCATTTCTGCTAATTGTGCATTTGGCCACCAACCTTTTTCAATAAATAATGCTGTTATAAATCCCCATGCTATAAAAGCTCCGATATTCGGCATTACCATACCACTTAGGGCTCTACCTAATTTTTGTACTTGAGTTTTGATTCCTGTAGCTTGACTCATTAATATTTCCCCCTTTTAAATATTTTTCTTTTCTTTAAAACAATTCCGTCTCTATACTATTTTGTCTTTTATTATTGCTATTTGATTTAATTTAATATTTTATGTTTTCTATGATTAAATATTACATTTTTTGGAATGTATTTTCAATAATTAGAAAACCTATTCCTGTCGCTGTAAATAGTGACATTTATAGATTATGCCACTTTGTACCCAAAAAGCATATATGACAACATAAAACAAGAGTGCAACCAAAGCTGCACTCTTTTAATGTATTTATAATATTGGGGGAATATTATGAGGAATACATTTATATTATTGTCACTAAAATTATTTATATACATAAAAGGTAAAATTTTTTTATTTTTTAATACTTATTTTTAAATAATATCTATTTATAGTAAATAGATAAAATAAAAAGCCATTTTACTAATGTAAAATGGCTTTTCTAGTTACTGTGTATGTGTTGTTAAATTATTTTTTTGTATTATTTTCTATATTAATTTTTCAATTAAATTCAAATTATTCAACTGTAACTGATTTAGCTAAGTTTCTTGGTTTATCTATATCGCATCCTCTTTCTTTTGCAACATAGTAAGCTAATAATTGAAGTGGTATTACACTTAATATACCAGCTAATATGTTATCAACTTCTGGGATGTATATAACTGAGTCAGAAGATTTTTCTACTTCTTTGTTAGTTTCTTCTGTTATTGATATAACGTTAGCTCCTCTTGCTTTAACTTCTTGCATGTTAGATAACATTTTTTCGAATAGGCGTTGTTGAGTAGCTAAAACTATTACTGGAACACCTTCTTCTATTAATGCTATAGTACCATGTTTTAATTCACCAGCTGCAAATGCTTCAGCATGAGTATAAGATATTTCTTTTATTTTTAAAGCACCTTCCATTGCAGTTGAGTAGTCAAGACCTCTACCTAAGTAGAATATGTCATTTTTGTCTACTAATTGTTTAGATATTTCTTTTATTTGTTCTTCACATTTTAATACTTCTGCAACTTGATCTGGTATTTCTTTTAATTCTTCTATATAGTTCATGTACTCTTCTTTAGTTATAGTACCTTTCTTTAGACCAAAGTCTAAAGCTATCATTATGAAAGCTACTATTTGAGTAGTGTAAGCTTTTGTAGAAGCAACTGCTATTTCTGGACCAGCCCAAGTGTATAATGTGTAGTCAGATTCTCTAGCTATTGAAGATCCAACAACGTTAGCTATTGATAATACTGTAGCACCTTTAGCTTTAGCTTCTCTTAAAACTGAAAGTGTATCAGCAGTTTCACCAGATTGACTTGCTAATATTACTAAAGTATTTTCATCTACAAATGGATCACTGTATCTGAATTCTGAAGCTATATCAGTTACTACTGGCACTTTTAAGAATCTTTCTACTGCATGTTTTCCAACAAGTCCTGCATTGTAAGCAGTACCACAAGCTACTATATATATTTTGTTTATTTTATCTAATTGTTCTTTTGTTATATCTATATCGTCTAATTTTATTTCACCATTTTCATCTAGTCTTCTCATTAGAGTGTTTCTAGTTGCTTCTGGTTGTTCATATATTTCTTTTATCATGAAATGGTCGTATCCAGCTTTAGATGCAGCTTCAACGTCCCAGTTTATTTCGTTTACTTTCTTTTCTACTACTTCTCTGTTTTCGTTTAATACTTCAACTTTGTCTCCTAATATGTGAACATATTCACCATTTTCTAAGTAGTAAACTTTTCTTGTATATTTTAATACTGCAGGTATATCAGATGCTATGAAGTTTTCACCTTCACCTAATCCAACTATTAATGGACTGTCTTTTCTTACTGCTACTAATTCTTGATCGTTGTCTGTGCATATAACACCTAATGCATAAGCTCCTCTGAATCTAGCTGTAGCTTTGTAAACTGCATCTAAAAGATTACCTTCATAGTATTTACTAACCATGTGAGCTGCTACTTCTGTATCAGTTTGAGATATGAATTCATATCCTTCAGCTTGTAATTCAGCTTTTAATTCTAAGTAGTTTTCTATTATACCATTGTGTACTACTGCTATTGTTTTTTCTTTGTTAAAATGAGGATGTGAGTTTACATCTGATGGTACACCATGAGTTGCCCATCTTGTATGACCTATTCCTAAATGACCTTGTATTGGATTTTTTTCTAAATCTTCAGCAAGTACTGCTAATCTACCTTGGTATTTTCTTATTTCTAATTGATCTTTACCATTGTTTACTGCAACACCTGCAGAGTCATATCCTCTGTATTCTAATTTTGAAAGCCCATCGACTAATACGTCTGTCGCTTGTCTGTTACCTAAGTATCCTACTATTCCACACATAATTTGTGTCCTCCTAAAAAATATTAAATTTATATATTTTTAAGATTTCGGGTCAATCCACATGGGTTTCTTTTTGTTTAATGAGATTGCTCCCATTTTTTGTAGAAATCCTTCGATGGTGGCACACCGCAGAGCATCCGCCGATATTTCGATTAACTCTGACCTCGTCAACTTAAAAAATTAAGTTCTGGCGCTTTAATAAACACTAGTTTTATTCTAGTATTTACAATTAACTTAAGATATATTCGGGCATAAAACCACACTAAGTGCGATTTTACACCCTATATTTATATTAATTCTCTAATATTAATCAATGTCTTAAGATAATTTTGCTTTTATAAGATCTGCTAGTTCTTGTGCTAGCTCTCTTATTTGACCTTCATCTTTACCCTCTAACATAACTCTAACTAATGGTTGTGTTCCAGATGGTCTTATTAAAACTCTACCTGTTCCAGCCATAAGTTTTTCAAGTTTTTCTATTTCAGTTCTAATTTCATCATTTTCCATAAATTTATTTTTAACTTCGTTTTTAACATCCACATTTATTAAAACTTGAGGATATGTTGTCATTAGAGCTGATTGTTCTGATAAAGTTTTACCTTCTTCTTTTACTATTTTAGAAACGATTAATGAACTTAAAGTTCCATCTCCTGTAGTATTATAATCTAGGAAAATCATATGTCCTGATTGTTCTCCACCTAAATTATGACCACTCTTTTTCATTTCTTCTATTACATATCTGTCTCCAACATCTGTGATAGCTAAATCTATTCCATATTCTTTAGCTGCTACGTGAAGACCTATATTACTCATTGTAGTTACAACTAATGTATCATTAGCTAATTTATTTTGTTTTTTAAGATAAACAGCTCCTAATATCATTATATGGTCGCCATCTACAATTGTACCTGTCTCATCTACTGCAATTAATCTGTCGGCATCACCATCATACGCAAGACCTAAGTCAGCATTGTGTTCTACAACTGCTTTTTGAAGTCCTTCTGGATGTGTTGAGCCACATTCGTGATTGATGTTTTCACCATTAGGAGTAACATTCATTGCTATTACCTCTGCTCCTAATTCTTTGAAAACTTCTGGTGCAACTTTATAAGCTGCTCCATTTGCACAATCTAAAACTACTTTTAATCCTGTTAAATCAGTATCCACTATAGATTTTAAATAGTCTACATAGTCTTGAGTTGCTGTATGTTTGTGAATTCTAACACCAACCTCATTCCCTATAGGATTATAAGTTATTTTTTCCATATTATCAATATATTCTTCTATCTTTAACTCGATTTCATCATCTAGTTTAAATCCATCTTTATTGAAGAATTTAATTCCGTTGTCTTCCATTGGATTATGTGATGCAGATATTACAACTCCACACTCAGCACCATATTTTCTAGTTAGGTATGCAACACCTGGTGTAGGTATTACACCAACTGTGATTACATCACAACCAACAGACATTAACCCAGCTATTAAAGCTGCTTCTAACATATCTCCTGATTGTCTTGTATCCTTCCCTACAACAACTTTTACTTTGTATTCGTTGTTAGTAAGAACATATCCTCCTGCTCTACCTAATTTATATGCTAAGTCGCAAGTAAGCTCTTTATTAGCTACTCCTCTTACTCCATCAGTTCCAAAATATTTTCTCATAAAAAGTCTCCTTCCAAAATGAAAACCTTAATAATTATTATATCAGTAAATACTAAAAAAATTTCTTACAAATTATTAACATTTATTTCCAATTGTTGTGTATTTTTCAATTTATATTTAAATTTTACTTATTTACAGCACTGTTAAATAATAAATTTGCCGTCCTAAAAATTGTCATAAAATCATTTTAATACTTAAATACAAAAAAGACAATAGCTATTTTACCTATTGTCTTTTCTGCATTTATTTTCTATATAATATAGTTATTATTTTTATTAATTTTTTAAGTTTATCAACTGTTTCACAAGCTTTTAATCTATTTTGACATTACATAACTCGGCTCAATTGATATACTTTTTACATTAACCTCACTATGATTAATGCTATACTGGGTATTGGTACTAAATCCCCTCGATAGATCAAGATATAATCTTAAATCGCCTTTAGATATTTTTTCTGCACCTTTATCATACTCTACTGTTACTTTTATCGTCTCTGGCAAATCAAAATCTTCAAGTGTAACATCACCCTCATTATTAGCTAAAGTCAACTCTTCACCAGAATAAGTAAATATACTACTACTTGACTCATTCTCACTTATAGACCTTATCGTAATACTTGTTCTATCAGCATTAATTCCACTTGGTATTTTTAAATCTATGACTTTGTTATTAGATGTAAGTTCATCAATATTAATAGTTTCTGTATCTATTGAATCTATTAATTTTAAATCATTACTTTTACCTTTTATTTGTATTGTACTTGGTGTTATTGTGAAATCTTGCCCTTGAACTAATCTAGCTTCATTATCACTAAAAACAACATTTATTTTTACTTCTTTTTGTTGTAAATAGGATACTTGTGCACTAACCTTTTCAAATGCTAATCTGACATGGTCAACTTCTTGTCTATCAGCATCTAACGCCTTAAGTTCTAATTCTGTAGAATGAGTATCAATGTTTTTCTTATCAGCATTAAAAATTGCCTGTACATATTTTACAGATTCTACTTTGCTTCTAGGCCCAGATACCATTACCTTTTTCTCACTTAATGTAACTGTATCGACATTATCTTTATATTTTCCAGTAATCTCAACATTAATATTCTTTTCTTCTTCTATACTCTTTTCTAAGTTTATAACAATCGTATCTGACTTAAAGTCTGTAGAGACTTTATCACTAGCACTTGCTCTTAAATAAAGCTGATTTTGGCCTTCTATAGGATTATTAACAGTCCCATATACATTTATATTATTAGCAGTTATCTTTTGTAAGTCAGATAAGTTCCCCTTAACATAAACAGATGCGACTAATTCTTCATCTGGGTCAACAACTAAACCCAAATCGTTTATTTCATGGATATTAGTTATAGTAATAGGTATATCTTCAAATAGCTTTGTATCTTCAGGATCTACAACAGCCATAACATACATCCAAAGAACTATCGCACTTAATAAAGATATTATCTTTATTTTGGTATTTTTCTTTAATCTCTCTATCATTTGAATATACCACCTTTAAATAAACTTTTCTCAGTTGCACTCTTTCTTAAATTATTTTTAAGTATATTTGCCATTCTCTCCTTAGCAATATTTCTATATAATTTTCCAGATTTAGCAATTGAAACTTCCCCTGTCTCCTCTGAAACGATTAGAGTTAGACAATCTGACACTTCACTAATCCCAACACCAGCTCTATGTCTTGTCCCTAAATCCTTAGTCAGATCTTTACTTTGGCTTAAAGGTAGAAAACACGCTGCTGCCTTTATTTTAAAATCCCTAATAACAACAGCACCATCATGCAATGGAGTATTTGGTATAAATATATTTATTAATAATTGTCTTGATACATCACCATCAATAGTAGTACCAGTGTTAATTATATCTGATATCTTAGTTTCCCTTTCCATTATTATAAGAGCCCCTATTCTCTGTCTAGAAAGCGAATATAATGTCTCAACAATCTCTTCTATCATCTTATTAAGCTGTACATCATCTTCATTTTTATTTCCCTTTTCAAATAACTTAAAATTAGCCCTACCTATGTACTCAAATCCTGCTCTTAACTCAGGTTGGAATATAATACATACCGCTATAACCCCAACTTCAATAGCATTTACTAAAATCCAATAAAGAGTATGTAATTTAAATAAATCACTTATTTGTGTAGCCAATAATAATATTACAATTCCTTTAAAAACCTGCTCTGCTCTAGTATCCTTTATAAACATAAATACTTTATAGAAGATATAAGCGACAATTGATATATCTACAACATCATATATACTCATCCTCAATATAATATTCATAAAATCATTAAAAAAATTATTTAAATCGGACATTATATCATCCTCCTATTTAATTAGTTTTCTTATTTATTTTTCTTAAAATTTTTAGATCATTATTTAAACTCGCTAAAGTCATCTTGATCTATTCTTTTATTGTTCTATTTATTTTGTTTTTTAATTTCTATTTGTTGTTTATATACATTTTAATTTATTATACATACATATTTTTATAATTTTCATTATGTACGTTTTTATGCCTGTTTTTTAATATATTTTTTGCACTATATAATACCTAACATCCTCTAATATCTAAACTCATCATTATATAGTGTCTCCTTTAATAAAATTAATATTTTTATTTTATAACTATATATATTTTAATTCTTTCATTATTAAAATTGTTTACTTTTTTATATCAATTATATGAATTTTTTATTATCTCACTTTGTATTATACTATAATAATCCAAGTATGTACAAATTATACACTAGTTTAAATCAAAATCTATATTTTTGCATAAAAAAAAAGTTTCACTATTGTGAAACTTTTCTAATTGGTGAGCGCACAGGGATTCGAACCCCGGACACACGCCTTAGAAGGGCGTTG
>CAMEPL010000023.1 GCA_945931665.1 uncultured Clostridium sp.
TGTTTACCTGCTCAGACTAATCATTATCTGAATATCTGGCTTGGTTTGTTTGTTGGTTTTAATTCGTGTGAATTAAAGTTTATTAATTAACCTACTGTTTAATTTTCAAAGTTCTTAAATCAACTTCTTTATTGTATCAAAGTCATTTTTACTTGTCAACAACTTTTTTCAGAAGTTTTTTGCTTTTAGCTTTTCAGCTTCTTGCGTTTTGTCTTATTTCTCAAAGACAAGTAATACTTTACCACCTATTTTTTTAATCGTCAACACTTTTTTTGAAACTTTTTTTAGTTTTTTTATTTTTGTAAACTATATTAAATTACTATTATATTTTGTTCTTATATCTACGAACAAAATTATATTTAACGATTATTTTAATCACATATAAAAATATATTTCTAAATTAATATTTTTTATAAATTTGAAATATATCTTAAATTTTTATAGTTTTTATTATTTTATATAGGATTTTATCTAAAATAATTTTTGTTTTTATATATATTATTTCAAATTAATATTATCTTTCCAAATTTTCTAATTAATATTCATAATCTCTGAAATTAAATAAGAAACATCATATTTATAAATACAATGCTTCTTATTCTATCGAGCTTCTTTAATTATTTTCTGCTATTCCTGCTAGATATTTTTGTATTCCTACATATATGGCCCATGCTATTTTATCTTGATATTTTGAATCAGCTAATAATTGACTTTCTTTTTCATTAGATAAGAAACCACATTCAATTAAAACTGATGGCATATTAGTATTCTTTAAAAGATATATATCATCTCTAGGTTTTATCTTTCTATTATTTTCTTTATCTACAACTCGTTTTAGTTCATCTTGAATAAATTGCGCTAATTCTTTTCCATCATCTTTTCCTTTTGGATAGAATGTTTGTGCTCCAGAGTATTTTGATTGTTCGAATGCATTAAGATGTATAGATACAAATATATCTGCATTTGATTCGTCAATTATCTTCTTTCTATTTTTCAAGTTTTCATTATATTTCTGTCTTATTGTCTTGTTTCCATCTTCTTGATATAAACTGACATCTTTCTCCCTAGTCATTATAACCGTTGCACCACTAGATTCCAGTAAGTCTCTTAATTTCTTTGTAATCTCTAAATTTACGTCTTTTTCTAATATAGTATTATCTTTATTCATAGCCCCTGGATCTATCCCCCCATGCCCTGCATCCAGAACTATTATCTTGTTGGCAACTGGCATATACTCCATAACATCAGCTGATGCATTTCTTACTTTAAGTATTAATAGACTCGTTATAATTACGGCTACAGAAATTATTATGTACTTATATTTTCTCATTATTATCACCCCGTACATTTATATTTTTGTGGCCGTTTATATATTCCTAAAAATCAAAAGCTTGTCTATATTAATTTATACCGATATATCTTTTTTACTATAGTATAAAAATGCTGTTATTACTCCTATCCCCGCATATAACATTCCTAATAAAACTAAATTTCCTTCTATTGAACCGGATGATATTATTTGAGTTGCATCTGCATATCTAAGAGGAGTTATATATTTTAGGAACTCTGCCTTATCACTTATATTTGATATAATATTAAAAAAATACATTAGTACTGCTATACCTATTCCGATTCCAACTGAGCTTCTTTTTAAAAATGAAGATATTCCAAAACATATAAATGCAATTTCCATTTGCATAAAAAACTGTGCCACGTGAAACAGCATAAATTCCTTCCAAAGTATATGTTCATCTATTATATAAAATGATAATATTCCTAATATCATACAAACTACATTAAGTATTATTATTTGCATTACTACAGCTAATAGCTTTTCAAATATTACTCTGTATCTACTAATAGGATGTGTTAGTAAAAATTCTGCTGTATGTGAATGTTCTTCCTTTGACAACATATTTGCACCTAATAATGCTACAAAAAATGAACAACCTATTGATAATACATTTCCACATTCTATACCATAAAAGCCCATTGGAGTTGCTATACTTACTTTATCCATACCAAAAGCTTCAGTAAATCCTCCCATGTTAGAATATACATCTTCAACTTGGCTAACTTGACCACTCATCTGAGGATATAGCAACATACATAAAACTACCATAAACCCTATACTTAAAGTCCATATAATAAGCATCTTTCTTCCCATTTTCAACTCGTGATTTAATATAACCATTTTATTCACCTTCCTTTTCATAATAATGTAAAAACATCTCTTCTAAGTCCGGCTCTGTAATTGTCATATCATTTATATCTAAATTATTTACATAAGATATTAATTGTTTTATATCTCCTTGATATAGAAAGTTAACTGAATCATCATGTCTTACTATATCTCTAACCCCTGCAAGGTTTTCAATACTATTGATACCATGTAAACTAACTCTTCTGGCTGATGTTTTTGAAAGTGTCGCAACTGAATCTGATACTATTAACTTACCTTCTCTTATTATTGCCGCATTATTGCAGTGTCTCTGAACTTCTGATAAAACATGAGATGATAAGAATACTGTTGCTCCTTCTTCATTTCTTTCTTTTAATATATTCCAAAATTCTTTTTGCATTAGTGGATCCAATCCACTAGTTGGTTCATCTAATATGTAAAGTTTCGGTTTATGTTGCATAGCACATACTATTCCGACTTTCTTTCTATTACCTAATGATAGTTCATCGATTTTTTTCTTAATATCTAACTCCAATCTTTCACAAAGTATATTAGCTTCTTGCGAACAGTCCTTCCTTTGTAGTTTTGAAGATAGTTTAATTATTTCTCCCACTTTCATATTGGGATAAAACCACATTTCTGATGGCATATATCCTATATCCTTTAATATTTCTTTATTTCCTATGGAACACTTTTTTCCTAACAGTTTTGCTTCTCCAGAACTAGGTGCTATTAACCCCAGCATAGTACGTATAGTTGTACTTTTTCCTGCACCATTAGGTCCAATAAAACCAAATATATCTCCTTCTTCAACTTTAAGATTAATATCTACTATACCTCTATGTTTTCCATAATTCTTCGTAAGATTTTTTATTTCTATAATATTCATAATAAACTTCCCCCTTATTAAGAAACTATTTAATTAAAAATCTTTCTATATTGTGTTGGTGTTTGATTCATATACCTCTTAAATAATCTAGAAAAATAATTCACATCATTTATACCTATAATTCTTCCTATATCTTGTATAGGAAGTGATGTATCTCTAAGTAAGAATGTAGCATGTTTTATTTTTAGTTTATTTATATACTCTATTACAGAAAATCCTGTCTCCTTTTTAAATACTCTAGACAAGTATGTTGGCGATACATAAAACTGGTTGGCAATCTCATTTACAGACAAGTTTTCTTGTAAATTTGAATTTATATGATTTATAACTTTGCCTACTAATGCTGAATGATGTTTTATATTAAATTCACTAATTGCAAAACAGTAATCTATCACCATATCATAAAATATATCTTTTATATCCTTACTAAATCTAGCTGACTCTATTCTCTTCATATATCTTCTAAACAAACTTGCTGCATATATATTACTGACATCTTTACCCTTTAACATATCTAATAATAATGTATTATAATAAATAAGTTTATTTTGATGCATCCTAATATTATAAGCTTCATCTTCTATGAAGTATAAATCTAAAATCTTATCTAAAATTTTTAAAGAATTAACCTTACTCCCTGAACTTACTGTATGAATAAGCCTTTTATCTAATCGAATACTATCTTCAACATACTTATAATCTAATAAATCTGTTGTAATTCTATTATTATTTAAATCTATAGAATCATTCTTCTTAAATTTTCTCTTATATATAAATTTGAGATCTGTATCCTTGTCATAAATATTATTCTTTATTACAGATATGATAGATGTAATTTTACTCCTATTTATAAAAGGTAAAGTATTATAATATCTATGTATAAATTCTATATCATCATTAGATATATCATATTCATCAGTATAATTTAATAAATATTCATATTTATTTTCAGATAGATATGGTCCTATAAACAAGTAACTTTCTTCTTTTTTGTTTAAACATATAACTATATAATTTCCTAAAATTAAATTATCTAAAATATATACATGTTCCTCCATCATATGAAATAACATATCCCTAAATTTATCTTTTTCTTTCTTATTATCTATAAATATAGGCAACATTAACTCTTTTATAAAGGATAAATCCTCATCTATACCCTTCGTATAAAAACATTTTAAATTTAATGTTGCATCTAACATTTCTGATATTAAATCTATTCTGTCATAAATCATTATATTTTCTCCCTTTACCTAATAAAATCCCCTTAATGTCGACTATCTCATTTAAATTTATATAAAAATTATATATAAATCAACTTTTATAAAACAAGTAATATTTGTGCTAAAACTATTCACAAATATTCTATAATATATTTTTTCACATTGATATAATTATAACAAGGAATAGGTATTCCTGCATAAATAATGTATAAAATATTCGACAACGAAAGGAATTGAAATATGGCAATTAATTTAAAAACAAAACCATTTTATCTATCTGATGAAGATATAAAATGGGTAGAAGATACTTTAGCAAACTTAACATTAGATGAAAAAATAGGACAAGTTTTCGTTGATATGTTATGGAATAACACTGAAGAAGAAGTAGTTGAAAGAATACAAAAATATGGTATGGGTGGATTCAGATATAACAATATGTCTCCAGCTGACCTACATAAACAAAATAGAATAATACAAGAAAATAGTAAAATACCTGCTCTAATAGCTGCTAATATAGAAGCTGGTGGAGATGGTGCTGCTAATGGTGGTACTCACTTTGGACATCATGTAACAATAGGTGCTACTCAAGATAAAGAAAATGCATATAAATTAGGATACTATGGTTGTAAAGAAGCTGCAGCTATAGGTTGTAACTGGACTTTCGCTCCAATAGTTGATATAAATAAAAACTGGAGAAACTGTGTTGTTTCAAGTAGATGTTTCTCAAGTGAAGCTCAACAAGTTTTAGACATGTCTAAAGAATACTTAAGAGGTGCTAAAGATGCTGGTTTAGCTAGTTGTATGAAACACTTCCCTGGTGATGGTCTTGATGAAAGAGATCAACATATAGTAACTACTAACAACGATATGTCTGTTGAAGAATGGGAAGAAAACTTCGGTAAAGTTTACAGAGGTATGATAGATGCTGGTGTTGAATCAGTAATGATAGGACATATAAGACTTCCTGAAATGTCTAGAAAATTAAGACCAGGAATAAAAGATAATGAAATAATGCCTGCTACTCTAGCTCCAGAATTATTACAAGATTTATTAAGAGATGAATTAGGATTTAACGGATTAGTTATAACTGATGCAACTCACATGGTTGGTTTAACTTCTGCTATGAGAAGAGCTGAAATAATGCCTTACACTATAGCTGCTGGATGCGATATGATACTTTACTACAGAGATAAAGATGAAGACGTTGAAGCTATAAAAGAAGGTTTAGCTAATGGTATATTAACTGAAGAAAGATTAAACGAAGCTGTTACTCGTGTATTAGCATTCAAAGCAATGTTAAAATTACACACTAAAAAAGCTGAAGGTACTTTAGTTCCTGCTGAAGAAGATCTTTCTATAATAGGTTGTGAAGAACATAAACAAGTTGCTAAAGACATAGCTGACCAAGCTATAACTTTAGTTAAAAATACTAAAAACCAATTACCATTAACTCCAGAGACTCATAAGAGAATTATGCTTTACACTGTAGATCAAGCAGGATTTGCTCCAAATAAAGTTGAATCTGATAAACTAGACCACAGAGTAAAAGCTAAATTAGAAGCTCAAGGATTTGAAGTTACTTTATTTGACCCAGCTGCTGGATTAAATGGTAAACAATTATTAGCTTCTACTCCAATAAAAGAATTTGTTAACCAATTTGATGCAGTAATGTTATTTGTTCATGTTGCTGGATTCTCTCAAAGCAATGTTAGACGTATAACTTGGGCAATGCCTATGGGTCCAGATATCCCATGGTATGTAACAGAATTACCAACAGTTTGTGTATCTGTGTTCAATCCATTCCACTTAATAGATGTACCAATGGTACCAACTTATATAAATGCATATTCTGATAATGATGCAACTTTAGATTTAGTTATAGAAAAAATAATGGGTAAATCTGAGTTTAAAGGTGTAAGTTCTGTAGATGCATTCTGTGGAGCTTGGGATACTCGTTTATAATAAATTAAGCTTTCACTTTTGCACTGTGCAAATTGAATCATATATTTAACTAAAAGAGCCAAAGTAATTGTAGTATATTATTCTACATTTACCTTGGCTCTTAATTATTTTAAACGAATTTATATTTAATTAATTATATCTATTCTATTAAATACTTAAAGTTGTTTTATCTATCCAATTATATTTCGGTTTAAGCTTCTTTATATCATCTACAAGTTTAAAAAGTGCTATATCCTTTTCTTTACATTCCAACATCACATCAAAATCAGTATTAAGTACCCTACTATTCTCTATAAAATTTATAAAATCGTCAGCATCTATATAATCTGCATGTTTTCTGTCTAGTTCACCATCTTTTGGGGACGAAAAATGAATCTTTGGTGGAAGGGGTTGTCCATTCCATGTATCAAAAATTTCTCCAAGCATATCATAGATATTTTCACCATCATTATTGCAATTATGATGATGCACATCTAATACCATCGGGACTTGCAGTTGTTCACACAAACTAAGTGTCTCTTTAGCAGTATATATCTTATCATCATTTTCAATGATAAGTCTATTTTGTATATCTTGTGGAAACACTTTAAAATTATCAACAAAACGTTTCAGTGCAGCTTCTTTTCCGCCTGTCGCTCCACCTACATGAATAACCATTTTTCCCTCTGGATAATTCAAATCTTCAAACCATTCTACCTGTCTTGATAAGTTTCTTATTGTGTTTTGAACAACCTCATCTTTGGCACTATTAATAACGTTAAATTGATCTGGATGTGTATCTACTCTCATATTGCTTTGTCTTATCAGTTTACCTATATATTCAAAGTCTTTTTTAAATATTTTTCTATATTCCCAGTTTGGAACCTCTGGATGTGTAGTTAGCGGAATCAACGCTGATGTTATTCTATAAAAATGTATATCATTTTCTATATTGTATCTAATTATTTTTTCTAAAGCGTTGAAGTTTGAAGATGTTATAGATTTTAATTTTTGTATTCTCTTTTCTTGCGAATTCAGTTTACTATATGTTTTATAAGTAACATTACTCGAACTTGTTACTTTATTTCCTAATGCATTTGATATTGCAACATAGCCCAATCTAATTTTCATATTTTATTACTCCTAATCTTTGGATTATATATGTATAGTATGTCCAACGAAAAAAAATCCCATCTGAATAATAAAAATTCAAATGAGAAAATCATCATTTTTGTGGATAACTCCTAATATTAAGTGTTTTTTTATAAATATAAAAATATATAAGTTATCCACAGTGGATAATTTTATTTTCTTTTTATAAACATACCCACAACCATACCTATTAACATTCCAAAACTTGTTCCATATGCCATAGAAAACAATCCTGTTGTGCTTAGTGCTATTCCTAAACACATACCAATACACATTCCTGTAGCCATATTATTATTTGTTTCATCATTTTGTTTATTATCATAAGCTTCTTTTTTATTTTTATATTTATCTACATTATCTTTATTTTTTGTAGAATTTCTCTTACTAAAATTCACTGCCAAAACTGCAATTGTTAACCCAATTATAATCCAAGGTAGTGCAGCATATATAAAATCTTTCATTTTAAATCTCCCCTTTATTAATTAGGTAAAAATTCTATTTTTATAAAATCTTACTCATTTTCACTTTCTATTTTTTGTATTCTATTTTCAAATCTTCTTACGGATTTAAATATTACAAAGAATAATACTAATAAAAATATAAATGTAAATATATTAAATTTAGAGTTACTCATAAATATTGGTGGTATTTGTAATAATGATGCGACTAATTCTAAATACATAATTGGTTTAAGAAACTTAACGATACTTTGATAATGACCTTTTAGTGATTCTCTATCTGAATATAGTTTGAATTCGCCATTTGATGATGACTTTTTACGAAGGAATACCCAGTAATACCATCTGCATACAACTTCTACTCCTGCTTCCTCCATAAAGTCATAGTAATCTTGTTTATCTACACCTTCTGGCATTAAATCTATTTGATACTCATATTCCCCTGGTTCACATTTTTCAAATTTATAAAATCCTAAGAAAAATTTTTTTAATGCCCATCCTTGTTTACTAAGCTTGTTTAACCAATCTTGTTCTTTTTGGTTATCTATATAGTAACGATACTTAATCATAATTGTTATACCCCCATCTTTTCACTATTTTTTATTAATTCATTTAATCTCATAACTTCTTTCTTAAACACCTCTACCCCTAAAGATGTTATTACATAAGATTTTTTCTTTCTAGATTGTTTTTCTTCGCTATATAGTTTTATCCATCCTTTTTCTAATAATGAATTTATTGCACCGTACAAAGTCCCCGGACCTAAGTTCACCCTGCCTCCTGTCATATCTAATACGTCTTGTATTATTCCATATCCATGATTGGGTTTTCTAACTGCTAATAGTATATAATACACTGCTTCTGTCAGTGGTGATTCTTTTCCCATACATATCACCTCCTAATATATCGCCAACTGATATATTATCAATATATCAGTTAACGATATATCGGTCAACAAGTCATATATTTCTTATAAACCATTAATTTTACTAAACTTTTTATTTTTATATATTTGTAAAGAAAAAGATATTTTTCATAAATAAAAAGGCTTGTTTAAATTTTTATATCTATATCAATACGTCTTTTTTTAATTATTTGTATGTTATCTATAATAATTTGTTATATTTAAATATTACGCGTGTATAAAATAAAGAAAAATGCTAAAATATAAACAATGCAAATTTTTAAGGTTGCTTAAATAAAATACCATTGAGGAGGGTTGTCATGCTATCTGAACTAAAAACTTTTATTTCTATAGTTGAATGTGACAATGTTATAAAAGTTATGGAAAATTTGAATCTCTCTAAAGCAACTGTTTGTGATCATATAAAATACTTAGAACAATACTTTAGAGCAAATATCGCTCTTATTTCTACAAATAATGAAATAACTATAACCGAGAGCGGAAAATTATTATACAAAAGGGCAAAAAATATTTTTAATATAATAGATAATACTTCAAAGGAATTAATACAAAATAATACTGATTTGGTGGGTAATTTAAAGATAGGGGTTAATCCTGTACTTGAAGAATATCTTCTACCTAAATTTTTATCATATTTCCTTACAAAATATCCAAATGTAAATATTGATATCTTCACAGATAATACTAATAATAACAAAGAGATTTTTAGTAAGCTAATAGATAATAAATTAGATATTGGATTAATAGAGGAGTTACCTCATAACTATACTTTTAAACAAAATAGATTTTTAAGAGAAAAAATGGTCCTTATAATTCCATATGCAAATACTATTAAAGATATATCTACATATGTGAATGAGCTTAAATCTAAGAGATGGATAACAAGAGAGGACAATTGTTCAACTAAAAAATTCATCGATTTATTCTTAGAAGAGAACAATATAAAACCAGAAAATATCATGACTTTAGGAAGTGACTATGCTATTAAAGAAGCAGTTAGAAATAAATTAGGTATTAGTATTATTTCTAAATTTATAGCAGAACAATCTTATAAAAATGAAGAAATATGCATTCTTCCTCTTGAGAGTTATTATGAAAAATATTTTTCATATATTTTAAATGATAAAAGTAAATCTAAATGTGCAGATATATTTTTAAATGAGTTAAAAGACTTCTGTAAACAATTTTGCAGATAAATATAAATATATATCTCATGTTAAAAAAAGTAGTATTAAAAATACATTTTATTTTTAATACTACTTTTTTATTTTTTATTCTAATGATGGAATAATCTTATTCCTGTAAATGCCATAGCTATATTGTATTTATTACAACATTCAATTACTTCATTGTCTCTTACTGAACCGCCTGGTTGAGCTATATATTTAACTCCACTTTTATATGCTCTTTCTATATTATCAGGGAATGGGAAGAATGCATCTGAGCCAAGTACTACATCTGTTAGATTATCAAGCCAAGCTCTTTTAGCTTCTCTTGTGAAAACTTCTGGTTTCACTTTAAATATTTTTTGCCATTGACCTTCAGCTAAAACGTCCATATATTCATCTCCTATATAAACATCAATTGCATTATCTCTTTCAGCACGCCCGATTTCATCTTTAAATTGAAGTCCCATAACTTGTGGTGATTGACGAAGATACCAGTTATCTGCTTTTTGTCCAGCTAGACGAGTACAGTGAATTCTTGACTGTTGACCTGCCCCTATACCGATTGCTTGACCATCTTTAACATAGCATACTGAATTTGATTGAGTGTATTTTAATGTAATAAGTGCAATCTTCATATCTATCAACTTATCTTCTGGTATATCTTTGTTTTCAGTTACTATATTAGATAATAAGTCTCCATTAACATCTAGTTCATTTCTTCCTTGTTCAAATGTTACTCCATAAACTTGTTTTCTTTCTAGTTGTGCTGGAACATAAGTTGGATCTATTTGAATTATATTGTAATTACCTTTTTTCTTAGCTTTTAATATTTCAAAAGCTTCATCTGTAAATCCTGGAGCTATAACTCCATCAGAAACTTCCCTTTTTATTAAATTTGCAGTATCAACATCACATACATCTGATAATGCTATAAAATCACCAAATGACGACATTCTATCTGCTCCTCTAGCTCTTGCATATGCACTTGCTAATGGTGATAATTTTCCTAAATCATCAACCCAATATATTTTAGCTAATGTATCATCTAGTTCTTTTCCTACTGCTGCCCCTGCTGGCGATACATGTTTGAATGATGTTGCTGCTGGAAGGCCTGTTGCTTCTTTTAATTCTTTAACTAATTGCCATCCATTGAATGCATCTAGGAAGTTTATATATCCTGGTCTTCCGTTTAAAACTTTAACAGGAAGGTCTGAGCCGTCCTCCATAAATATTCTTGATGGTTTTTGATTTGGATTACATCCATATTTTAATTGAATTTCGTTCATTATATATACTCCTTTTGTGCTGCTATGCACTTTATTTAATCTCCCTTTTCTTTTTGGTAACTAATATTTTTATTTAAAGATATACACTTATTTATTCTTATTAACTATTCTTGTTTCATATTCGCCAGTTTCAATATCTATAAATCTCACAAATAATGAAACTTTGTTATCTTCGTTTAAATTAGTCCATATCATATCAGTAAATTCATCTATATTACCGTTAATTTCTATTAATTTTGGTTCACCTTCAAAACTTGGTAGTGGATTTCCATCATGCATATATGTATGTATAAAATGTCCTTGACCTGCTACTGGATTTTCATATGCAAATGTATAGCGGTTACAGCTTTTTGGATTACCATTATTACTTTTTAATATTGACATTGCATAGTTGTACTTTCCATTTTCAACATGCATTATTCCTGATATTCTAGGTGTGTAGTTTGGTGCATCTGGTTCAAATTCTCTACTTCTTAATGATTGTTCAAAAGTAAGTTGATTGTCCATTCCTTCATATATAGTGTCAGTTTGATCACCGTTAGTTACGATTGTTTTATTTCCTAAAACTCTAACTGGTGCATATATTATTAATGATGGGTCTTCAAGTTTTGATGGGTCAAACGCTTGTGTTCTTATTCCTTCTCCCTCTTCAACAAACACTCTATTTCTGCTATTATTACTTCTTCCCATTATAAAATATGCTGTTACAGCTTTTTTCCCGTCTTTAGTTTTCCCTATAACTATTCCTCTTCCTGGATAAGTATTGTTGCTTAATTCACTAGCAAGTGATAATATGTTCATTATATTTCCCCCTAAGATAAATTATTTTCAATAAAAAAACCGCCTAAAGCGCGCAAATATCCCATAGAATATTATACGTGCCCAGGCGGTCGGCAATTCATAAATATATAATCAAGCTCCCTGTAGGTTATCCTACACATCTTGCGACGCTTCCACCAGTTACTTGACCGTTCTTTGTTGTACAAATTTATTATACACGAATATAATTCAAGTTTCAAGCAAAAATATACGTGTTTTTATTATTTTATTTATTCTTTCTAAACTCTCAATATAATCTTTTTAAAGCACAAAAAAGCTAGACCAAATTGATCTAGCTTTCGATTTATAAATATCAAATATATTGATAATACTATCTTTTTGAGAATTGAGGTGCTCTTCTTGCAGCCTTTAATCCGTATTTCTTTCTTTCTTTCATTCTAGCATCTCTAGTTAAGAATCCAGCTTTTTTAAGTTCTGGTCTTAATTCAGCATCAGCTTTTAATAAAGCTCTAGATATACCATGTCTTATAGCACCAGCTTGTCCAGTGAATCCTCCACCTTCAACTCTTACTATAACGTCATATTTGTTTTCATTGTTAGTTAAAACTAATGGTTGTTTAACATCTCTTATTAATGTATCGTAATCGAAATATTCGTCTAATGCTCTTCCGTTTACTGTTATGTTTCCTTCACCTGCAACTAATCTAACTCTAGCTACAGAGCTTTTTCTTCTTCCTGTTCCGTAGAATTGTACTTTTTCCATGATAACTCCTCCTTTCACCTAGTTAAATTAGAAGCTTATTACTTCTGGTTTTTGAGCTGCATGAGTATGTTCTGCTCCTGCGAATACTCTTAATCTAGTCATCATTCTAGCTCTTAATTTATTTTTTGGTAACATTCCGCTAACTGCATGTGCTACTACTTCTTCTGGTTTCTTTTCCATCATTTCTCTGTAAGAGATTTCTTTTAATCCACCTACATAACCAGTGTGGTATCTATAGTATTTTTGATCTAATTTTTTTCCTGTTAAAACTACTTTTGATGCATTTACAACAACAACGAAGTCTCCACCGTCTACATGTGGTGTAAATGTTGGTTTATGTTTTCCTCTTAATATAGTTGCTATTTCTGTAGCAAGACGACCTAATGTTTTTCCTTCAGCGTCAACTAAGTACCAATTTCTTTGTACTTCAGCTGGTTTAGCTATATAACTTTTCATGGTTGTCCCTCCTTCTTAATTTTCAAAAATTTTATTTTACCGTTTTATATAAAGTCCGGGGCGTTGTGGACTTATTAACACATTCCTATATATTCTAATACAACTACGAAAAAGTGTCAAGAGTTTAATAATTAACTTTTTTGAGAAATAAACCATGCGCAGGCGCTGTGTGACCACACATTGACCTACTTTTTGATTTTATTATTTCTTCCATATTATGTTTAATTCTGCCTCGACCTATATCCACAAGTGTACCTACAATTATCCTTACCATATTGTATAAAAATCCATTTCCACTTACTTCAATAGATATCATTCCGTCGTTTTCTTTTATATCGACATCATAGATAGTCCTTACTGTGTCTTTTACTGATGATCCAGAACTCATAAATCCGCCAAAATCATGTGTACCAATTAAATATTTAGCTTCTGAGCGAATTTTATCTAAATCCAAGTCATATCTCACATGATATGCTAAATCCTTGTATAAGGGGCTTCTATAAGGTCTATTGTAGATTAAATATCTATATGTCTTTCCACAAGCATTATATCGTGCATGAAAGTCTATGTCAACCTCTTCACATGATATTACAGAAATATCTTTTGGCAATTTGGCATTTAATGCATCAGGCACTCTGTCTGCTGGTATTTGACTCTCTGTTTTAAAGTTTGCTACCTGACCAAGGGCGTGCACTCCAGCATCTGTTCTACCTGATGCAGTCACTTTTACTTCTTCTTTTGTTATCTCATATATGGCTTTTTCTACTGTTCCTTGAATTCCAAGTGCATTGGGTTGTTTTTGCCATCCACAGTAGTCTTTACCGTTATATTGTAAAGTAATCTTTAAGTTTCTCATTAATTACCTCTTCAATCTTAAATTATTTTATAAGTATTTATAAATAAAAACTGTTAATTATTCTCTAATTTAAAAAATTGATTTTTAGACGTAATAAAGCATCTAAAAAATACTTTATCACATAATCTAAAAATCAATTTTTATAATCGTTATTTACAGTTTTACTAATCAAATTATACTAGTATGTGTATAAATCTGCTTGCTATACTTCCTGCTAAGAATAATACCATAAGTACATATGCAACTTTATCTGCAGTAGTAATAACAGCTTCTCTCATTTTTGTTCTGTTATATCCGCCTCTATAACATCTAGCTTCCATAGCCATAGCTAATTCGTCAGCTCTTCTGAATGCACTTACGAATAATGGTACTAATAATGGCACTAAATTCTTAGCTCTATTTATAAGGTTGCTACTTTCAAAGTCTGCTCCTCTAGACATTTGAGCCTTCATTATTTTATCTGTTTCATCTAGTAATGTTGGTATGAAACGTAGTGCTATTGTCATCATCATCGCTAGCTCGTGCACTGGTAAACCTACTTTATTAAATGGTGATAAAAGTCTTTCTATACCGTCTGTTAATTGTATAGGTGATGTTGTAAGTGTTAGTAAAGACGTTCCTACAACTAAATATATTAATCTTATAGACATAAATATTGCTTGTCTTAAACCTGCATCAGTGATTTTTAAAAACCCTAATTGAAGTTTAACTCCTCCAATAGCAAGTACTTCACCAGGTAAACAGAACATGTTTATTACAAATGTGAATAATAGAATCCATCTTAAAGGCTTTAACCCCTTCATCATATATTTCATTGGGATATCAGATGCTTTAACTACAGCTGCTATTATTCCAAATACAATTACATATGGCCAAAATTGATTTATAACGAATAAAGCAATCATAAATATAATTGCCGCTATAATTTTAGTTCTTGGGTCTAATTTATGGATTTTAGAATTTGCGGGATAATATTGACCTATAGTTATATCTTTTAACATTTCTTTCTTCCTCTCATAACTTTTAGTATTTCGTCTTTGACTTCCTCTACTGTAAGTATGTCTGGTCTTATATCAAAGCCTTTTTCTCTTAATTTAGTTGCTAGTTCTAATACTTGAGGCACATCTAGACCTATTTCTCTTAATTTATCAGCATGAGAAGTGAAAACTTCTCTAGGTGTTCCCATAAATTCTATTTTCCCATGGTTCATAACAATTATTGTTTGAGCAAGTTTCGCCATGTCATCCATACTGTGTGATGAAAGTATTATAGTTATATTATTGTCACGATGTAATTTTTTAATCAGATTAAATATTTCATCTCTACCACCAGGATCTAATCCCGCTGTTGGTTCGTCTAATATAAGGACTTCTGGGTTCATAGCTATTACACCAGCTATAGCTACTCTACGCTTTTGCCCACCTGATAAATCAAAAGGTGATTTATCTTTATAAGTTTCGTAGTCAAGTCCAACTGCTTCCATCGATTTTTTTACTCTATCGCTTATTTCAGCTTCATCTAGTCCTAAGTTTCCTGGACCAAATGCAATATCTTTTTCTACAGTTTCCTCAAATAATTGATATTCAGGATATTGAAAAACTATCCCTACTCTTTTTCTAATTTCAGTTAAATTTAAATCTTTATCTGTTATATTAAAACCATTTACTATAATTTCTCCTGAAGATGGTTTTAATAAGCCATTTAGATGTTGTATTAATGTTGATTTCCCAGAACCAGTATGTCCTATTAAACCAACAAAGTCATTATCTTTTATTTCAAAAGAAATATCATCAAGAGCCTTACTTGCAAAAGGCATCCCTTCATCATATATATAAGTTAAATTCTTTACTATAACTGACATAATTTATCCACCATCTCATCCACTGTTAATATGTCATCATCTAAATCTACTCCTTCTTCTCTTAAAAGACTAGCTAGTTCTGTCATATAAGGTACATCTAGACCTATTTTCTTTAATAAATCTACATTTTTAAATACCTCTTTTGGAGTCCCTTCTAATAGTTTTCTACCTTTGTCTACAACAACTACTCTATCAGCTTGGACAGCTTCTTCCATATAATGAGTTATATGTAAAGTTGTAATATTTTCTTCTTTATTTAATTTTTTTATTACGTTCATAACTTCTTTTCTACCTGATGGGTCTAACATTGCTGTAGCTTCATCAAATATAATACATTTTGGTCTCATAGCTATAATACCTGCTATTGCAACCCTTTGTTTTTGACCACCTGATAATAAATGAGGTTGTCTATCTTTTAATTCATAAATACCAACACTTTTTAAAGCCTCTTCAACTCTTTTTCTAATTAGTTTTGGCTCTACACCAAGGTTTTCTGGTCCAAATGCAACATCTTCTTCTACTATTGTCGCTACTATTTGGTTATCTGGATTTTGGAATACCATACCTGCAGTTTGTCTTATATCCCAAAGTTTTGACTCATCTTTTGTATTCATACCATCGATATAAATATCACCTTGACTTGGTACTAAAATTGCATTTAAATTTTTAGATAAAGTTGATTTACCTGATCCATTATGACCTATTATTGCAACAAATTCACCTTGTTTTACTTCTAAGCTTAAATCGTCTATTGCTTTAAATCTAGAATCTACCGTTACATATTCAAAGGTCATATCCTTTACACTTATTATATTTTCCATATTATATACTCCTTTATAAAGCAGTAGTTTAAAAACTTATACAATTTATTATTATAACATAGTTTAGCCATAAAAATTTAAAAATATTGACTTGAATTTGAAACTATTTCCATATTTTTATTTTTTACGGATACAATTAATATCTTTTATATAATTAATATACACAGAGTATAAATATCTCTATTCATATTTTATTTTATAAAAAAATAAAACCCATACTAAACAGTATGGGTTTATCTATATAAAACTATTATTTACTATACTAATTCTATAAATGCCATTTCAGCAGCGTCGCCTCTTCTTGGCCCTTTTTTGATTATTCTAGTGTATCCACCGTTTCTTTCAGCGTATTTTGGAGCTAAATCAGTGAATAAGTTGTTTACAACAGTTTCATCCATAACATAAGCTAAAACTTGTCTTCTAGCATGTAAATCTCCTCTTTTAGCAAGAGTTATCATTTTTTCTGCCATTCTACGAGTTTCTTTCGCTCTAGTTACAGTAGTTTCTATTCTACCGTTTCTTAGTAAGTCAGTTACTAAGTTTCTTAACATAAGGTTTCTGTGTGAAGTCACACGACCTAATTTACGATAAGTAGCCATGTCAATCCCTCCTTTGTCCGATTATTCTTCGCTTGGTTTAAGACCTAATCCAAGTTCTTCTAGTTTTTGAATTACTTCTTCTAATGATTTTTTACCAAGGTTTCTAACCTTCATCATATCATCTTCAGATTTATTAGCTAATTCTTCAACTGTGTTTATTCCCGCTCTTTTTAAACAGTTATAAGATCTAACTGATAAATCTAATTCTTCTATAGTCATTTCTAAAACTTTTTCTTTTTGATCTTCTTCTTTTTCTACCATTATTTCTACGTTACTTACATGTTCAGTTAAATCTATGAATAGATTTAAATGCTCAACAAGTACTTTAGCAGCTAGAGATATTCCTTCTTGAGGATTTATACTTCCATTAGTCATAACTTCTAGAGTTAATTTATCATAATCTGATTTTTGACCAACTCTTGTATTCTCTACATGGTAGCTAACTTTTTCAACGGGAGTATATATCGAATCAACAGGTAATACACCTATAGGCATATTGTCTGTTTTATTTTCTTCTGCTGGTACATATCCTCTACCTTTGTCAACATATATTTCCATATTAAGTTTAGCATTATCATCTAAAGTAGCGATGTGTAAATCTTTACTTAATATTTCAACGTCTGGAGGACATATTATGTCAGATCCTTTGATAGAGCCTGGACCTTGAGCTTCTATTTTAAGTGTTCTACTACCTTCACCATCAATAGTAGCTGAAAGTTCTTTTAATGATAATATTATTTCAGTAACATCTTCTTTTACACCTGGTATTGTAGAGAACTCATGTAACACTCCGTCTATTTTTATAGAGTGTACTGCTACACCTGGTAAAGATGATAATAATATTCTTCTTAGGGCATTCCCTATAGTTATTCCGTAGCCTCTTTCTAGAGGTTCCACTACGAATTTTCCATATCTATAGTCTTCGCTAAGTTCAACTATATCCACTTTTGGTTTTTCTATTTCTATCATGGACTAAACCCTCCTTAAAATTTGTTAATCCACTGAGGGTAAACAATTTTAAAATTATTTTTAAAAACTGCTTATTATTTTGAATAAAGTTCTATGATTAAGTGTTCTGCTATTTCGATATCTATATCTTCTCTAGTTGGTAAAGCAACTACTTTAGCAGACATTTCTTCTAAGTTTACATCTAACCAGTTTGGAGCAACTTTGTTTGCTTCAACTAGAGCTTTGAATTTAGCTGATGATTTAGAAGTTTCTTTAACAGCTATAACATCTCCAACTTTAACAGTTAATGATGGTATATCTACTTTTTTACCGTTTAAAGTAAAGTGTGCATGAGTAACTAATTGTCTAGCTTCTTTTCTAGAGTTAGCTAATCCCATTCTGAAAACTACGTTGTCTAATCTTTCTTCTAATAGACATAATAAGTTTTCACCAGTTTTACCTGACATTTTTTCTGCACGTTCATATAAATTTCTGAATTGAGTTTCTAAAACTCCGTATATTCTTTTAACTTTTTGTTTTTCTCTTAATTGTAATCCATAGTTAGAAAGTTTCTTTCTCCCTTGTCCGTGTTGCCCAGGAGCATAGTTTCTTTTAACTACAGCACATTTATCTGTATAACATCTATCACCTTTAAGGAATAATTTCATTCCTTCTCTACGGCATTGTCTACATGATGCACCAGTATATCTTGCCATTATCTATACCTCCTATGATTATACTCTTCTTCTTTTTGGTGGTCTACATCCATTGTGTGGTATTGGAGTGACGTCTTTTATCATTGTTACTTCAAGTCCTGTAGCTTGTAAAGCTCTTATAGCAGCTTCTCTACCAGAACCTGGTCCTTTAACAAATACTTCTACGCTTTTTAAACCATGTTCCATTGCAGCTTTAGCAGCAGTTTCTGCAGCCATTTGAGAAGCAAATGGAGTTGATTTTCTTGATCCTTTAAATCCTAATTGTCCTGAAGATGCCCATGATATAGCATTTCCATGAACGTCAGTTAAAGTAACTATTGTATTATTAAAAGTTGATTGTATATGTGCATGTCCACGATCTATGTTTTTACGTTCTCTTCTTCTTACACGTGTTGCTTTCTTTTTTGGTTTAGCCATTTCTCGATTTCCCTCCTATCTATTTATTATTTTTTCTTTTTACGAGATACAGTTTTTCTAGGACCTTTTCTAGTTCTAGCATTAGTCTTAGTTTTTTGTCCTCTTAGAGGTAATCCTTTAGCATGTCTTATACCTCTGTAACATTTTATATCTCTTAATCTTTTTATGTTTAATGCGATTTCTCTTCTTAAGTCACCTTCAACTAAGAAATCATTATCTATGATTCTTCTTAATGTATTAACTTCTTCTTCTGATAAATCTTTTATTCTTGTATCAGGATTTATCTCAGCTTTAGCTAATATTTCATTAGCAGTTGCTCTACCTATACCATATATATAAGTTAAGCCTATTTCCGCTCTCTTTTCGTTAGGTAAATCTACCCCAGCGATTCTTGCCATAGTTGCACCTCCTACATTAGTTTTCTGTAAAAAAACCTAGTTTTTTACATATTTTCGTATCTATTTTTTTCGTTATTTTTAACAATTTTTGTTAACATCACAGTTTTCTATTATAGCATAAAAGAACTGTAAATGCTATCCTTTTTTATATTATCCTTGTTTTTGTTTGTGCTTTGGATTTTCGCAGATAACCATTACTTTACCTTTTCTTTTGATTATCTTACATTTTTCGCACATTGGTTTTACTGATGGTCTTACCTTCATTATTAATCCCTCCTTAGACTATACGCTAGTCTACTTCTTACGCCAAGTGATTCTTCCTCTTGTAAGATCATAAGGTGAAAGTTCTATTTTAACCTTATCACCTTCAAGAATTCTTATGAAGTTCATTCTTAGCTTACCAGATAAATGGCATAATACTTCATGTCCATTTTCTAATTTAACTTTAAACATAGCATTTGGTAAGTTTTCTACAACTGTACCTTCAAATTCTATTACATCTTTTTTGGCCATTAAACAACCAGCCCTCCATTCAATAAGTCAGCAAATCGACTTAATTAAGTTAGCTCTTAAAAAGTATCATTAACAATTTTATACTATTTTATTACTTTTTTCAAAGTAATTTAAACTCAAGTGCTTAACTTTAATGTCAACAGGTTCAAAACCTGCATTATTTATAATATCATTTATTTGACTAAATTTAAAGACTTGTTAGCAAAATTGGCTCATTTTCTGTAATTACTATCGTATGTTCATAGTGTGCTGAATTTTTCCCATCGATTGTAACAATAGTCCATCCATCTGATAGACATTTGACATTGAATTTGCCCATATTCACCATTGGCTCTATAGCTAAAACCATTCCAGCCTTTAATTTTGGTCCTTTTCCTGGTTTCCCATAATTAGGTACATCTGGTGGTTCATGAAGATGTGTGCCTACTCCATGACCAACCAAGTCCCTAACTACTGAAAAGCCATTCTTTTCAACATATGTTTGTATTGCGTGTGAGATGTCCGAAAGTCTGTATCCGATTTTTGCAAACTTTATTCCTTCATAGAAGCTTTGACGTGTTACTTCTATTAACTTCCTATTGTCTTCAGATATTACACCGACAGCATGCGTTTTGGCAGCATCGCCATGATATCCTTTATAATAGGCTCCTATATCAATACTTATAATGTCTCCCTCTTTTACTATTTTGTTTCCAGGAATACCATGTACAACTTCATTATTGATAGATGCACAAATACTTCCTTTGAATCCTCCATAGCCTTTAAAAGATGGTACTGCATTATATTTTCTTATATTCTCTTCAGCTATTGTATCTAACTCTAGAGTTGATACCCCCGGAATTATAGCTGACTTTAATAATTCATGAGTTTCGGCGACAATTTTGCCTGCCTCTCTCATGATTTCTATTTCTTCTTTTGATTTTAATTTGATCATTATCTATTTGCCTTCTAATGCAGAAACTATATCGTTAAATACTTTGTCTATAGATTGTTGACCATCTATATCTGCTATTATTCCAACTTTAGAATAGTAATCAGCTAATGGTTTAGTTTCATCTAAGTAAACTTGTATTCTTTTTGAAACTGTTTCTTCATTATCATCGGCTCTTTGATAAAGTTCTCCTTTACATATATCACAAACGCCTTCTTCTTTAGATGGGTTAAATTCTATATGATAAGTAGCGCCACAAGATTTACAGATTCTTCTACCTACAGCTCTTGCAACTAATTTTTCTTTATCAACTTCTATGTTTATTACTTTATCTAAAGCAATACCATTTTCTTTTAGAAATGTATCTAATTGTACTGCTTGAGATACATTTCTTGGAAATCCGTCTAACATGAATCCATTACCACAATCAGGTTGTGATATTCTATCAGTTACTAGACCAACTGTTAATTCGTCTGGAACTAATAAACCTTGATCCATATATTCTTTAGCTTTCTTTCCAAGCTCTGTTCCCTCTTTTATATTTTGTCTAAATATATCTCCTGTTGATATATGAGGTATTTTGTATTTTTCAACTATTCCTGCTGCTTGAGTTCCTTTTCCAGCACCAGGAGGTCCTAATAATATTAGTCTCATTTAATCATCTCCAATTTATTTTAAAAATCCTTGATAACTTCTCATAACTAGGTGTGACTCTAACTGTCTCTTAAGTTCAAGTGCTACCCCTACAACGATTAGTATTGATGTACCTGCTAAACTCATGTTTACATTCATAAAATGTACTGTGAATGCTGGTATCATAGCTATTACTGCTAAGAATAAAGCTCCTGCAAGAGTTATTCTAGATAGTATTTTACTTAAGTAATCTATTGTAGGTCTACCAGGTCTTATCCCTGGTATGAATCCACCATTATTTTTCATATTTTCAGCAATATCGTCCACATTGAATGATATTGTAGTATAAAAATAAGAGAAAAATACTATTAATAGAACTTCTAGTGATCTATAAATCCAAAATCCTATATCACCAGATGTGCTTAAGTAAGTGGAAACAAAATTTTGAGCATTTTCGCCCATAAATAGTGCTATTGTTTGTGGAAATGCTAAAAGTGAACTAGCAAAGATTATTGGCATAACCCCTGATTGGTTTACTTTCATTGGTATATGAGAGTTTTGGCCTCCATATAACTTTCTTCCAACAACTTTTTTAGCATATTGTACTGGTATTTTTCTTACCGCTTCGTTAATAAATGTAACTAAAGCGATAGTTACTAACATTATTACAGCTAATAGTATAGCTAACCATAATACTAATGTACCAGATTGAACTGATTTTACTACACTTATTAAATCTGAAGGTATTCTTGAGATAATACCAACAAATATAATGATAGAACTTCCGTTTCCTAGTCCTTTTTCAGTTATTCTATCACCCATCCACATTAAAATCATACTAGCTGATACTAATGTTATGATAACTGTAGCAATAAAGAAAATACTATCAGATGTCAATGCACTCTTTACAACTCCTAGAGTTATACCTACAGCTTGTATTATTGCTAATACTAATGCTGTATATCTTGTGTACATATTCATCTTTTTTCTTCCTTCTTCACCAGATTTCTGAAGTTCTTTCAAACTTTCGAAACCTACTGTTAGAAGTTGTATTATGATCGAAGCAGTGATATAAGGCCCTATACCTAGAGCAAATAGTGTAAAGTTACTAAATGCTCCTCCTGTGAACATATTATATAGAGCTAGTAAGCTATTACCACTTACTAAGCTACTTATAATACTTGTGTTTACACCAGGAACTGGTATTGTGGTACCTATTCTAAATATTAGAATCATCATTAGGGTATATAAGATTCTTCTTCTTACATCTTTTACTTTCCAAGATTGTTTTATCTTTGATAGCACGTAATATCACCCACCTGTAACTTTTGAAAGAACAGATATTATACTAATTCTGCTTTTCCTCCAGCTTTTTCGATTTTTTCTTGAGCTGAAGCAGTGAACTTAGCAGCTTTAACTGTTACAGCTTTCTCAAGAGTTCCTTCTCCTAATATTTTTACTCCGTCTTTTTCTATTTTACTTATAGCACCTGTAGATTTTAATAATTCTGCAGTTATTTCTGTACCATTTTCAAATCTATTTAAAAGTTCAACGTTAACTTCTGTGTATATTTTTCTGAATGGATTTTTGAAACCTCTCTTAGGAAGTCTTCTAGCTAGTGGCATTTGTCCACCTTCGAATCCAACTCTTACTCCACCGCCTGAACGAGATTTTTGACCTTTTTGTCCACGTCCTGCTGTTTTACCTTGACCTGTAGCAGTACCTCTACCTAATCTTTTTCTAGATTTTACTGCACCTTGAGCAGGTTTTAACTCATGTAGTTTCATGGATTGCACCTCCTTCTTTATTCCTTATCTATTATTATTCAGTTATTTCAGTTACTTCAACTAAGTGAGCAACTTTTGCGATCATACCTCTCATTTGGGCATTATCTTCTTTAACAACTACTTGTTCTCTTCTTCTTAATCCTAAAGCTTCAACATTCTTTTTTTGTTTAGGAGTAGTCCCTATTGTACTTCTAACTAATTTTATTTGTAATTTAGCCATTTCACACTACCTCCTTATCCTAAAAGATCTTCTACTTTTTTACCTCTAAGTCTAGCTACATCTTCAGCTGTTTTTAAAGAACTTAATCCTTCTATAGCAGCATTAACCATATTTCTTGGATTTTTAGATCCTAAAGATTTAGCTCTAACATCTTTTAATCCTGATAATTCTAATACAGTTCTTGCAGCACCACCAGCGATGATTCCTGTACCTTCTTGAGCAGGCATTATTATTATTTTCCCAGCACCGAAGTGTCCGATTACTTCGTGAGGAATAGTTGTACCAACTATTGGTACTCTGATAAGATTCTTTTTAGCATCTTCTGCTGCTTTTTTTATAGCATCTGGAACTTCCATTGCTTTTCCAGTACCTATACCAACGTGTCCGTTTTCATCTCCAACTACTACTAAAGCTGCGAATCTAAAGTTTCTACCACCTTTAACAACTTTAGTAACACGTCTTACCTCAACAACTCTTTCTTGTAAGTCTAGTTGTCTAGCATCTATAAGTTTACGACGCATGCCTTCTTCCCTCCTCTTTTATTAGAATTTAAGACCAGCTTCTCTTGCACCTTCAGCTAATTCTTTTATTCTTCCATGATATATATATCCGCCTCTGTCGAATACTACTTCAGTGATTCCTTTTTCAACAGCTTTTTTAGCTACCATTTCGCCAACTAATTTAGCTGCTTCTTTGTTTCCTGTATGATTAACAGCACCCTTAACAGCTTCATCTAATGAAGATGCAGCAACAAGAGTTACTCTATTTGTGTCATCTATTATTTGAGCATATATATTGTTTGAACTTCTAAATACACATAATCTTGGTCTTTGAGGTGTTCCGAACACTTTTCTACGAACTCTCTTATGTCTTTGAAGTCTTTTAGCGTTTTTATCAGCTTTCTTTAACACTGAGCTCACTCCTTTCAAGCTTATATTTGGTTAAACTTTAGGTACTACCTATTTTTTACCAGTTTTACCTTCTTTACGTCTTATATATTCACCAGCGTATTTTATACCTTTACCTTTGTATGGTTCTGGTTTTCTCCAATCTCTTATTTTAGCAGCGTAGTTACCAACTAATTGTTTGTCTATACCTTTTACTACTAATTCAGTTTGATTTGGAACTTCTACAGTTATACCTTCTGGATCTTCCATTTCTACTGGATGTGAGAATCCTAAGTTCATAACTAATTTATTTCCTTGTTTTTGTGCTCTATATCCAACACCAACTAATTCTAATTTCTTTTCGAAACCAGCATTAACACCAGTTATCATATTGTTTATTAATGTTCTAGTTAATCCGTGTAATGATCTATGTTGTTTGTTGTTTGTTGGTCTAGCAACTGTTATAACGTCGCCTTCTTTAGTTATAGTTAAAGCAGCGTCGAACTGTTTTTCTAAAGTACCTTTTGGTCCTTTTACAGTAACGTGGTTACCTTCAGCTATAGTAACTTCTACACCTGCAGGTACTGTTATTGGTTTTAAACCTATTCTTGACATAGTTACACCTCCTTGCTTCCTTTAATATTATTACCAAACGTAGCAGATAACTTCTCCACCAACATTTTCTTTTCTTGCTTGTTTATCAGTTAATATCCCTTTTGAAGTAGATATTATTGATATACCTAATCCGTTTAATACTTTAGGTATTTCATAAGCGTTTGTATAAACTCTCATACCAGGTTTAGAGATTCTTTTTATACCTTGTATAACTCTCTCTCCTGCTTGTCCGTACTTTAATTGTATTCTTATTATTCCTTGTTTTTCATCTTCTATAACATCATAACCTCTAACGAAACCTTCTTCTAATAAGATTCTTACTATTTCTTTCTTTATGTTAGAAGCTGGAACATCAACAGTTTCATGCTTAACAGTATTTGCATTTCTTATACGAGTAAGCATATCTGCAATTGGATCTGTCATTGTCATATTGAAAACCTCCTTTCATATTTGGGCAAATTCTACCAACTTGCTTTTCTTACACCAGGTATTTGTCCTTTGTAAGCTAATTCTCTAAAGCATATACGGCATATACCAAAGCTTCTTAAAACTGAATGTGGTCTACCACATATAGAACATCTAGTGTATTCTCTAGTTTTATATTTTTGTTTCTTTTGTTGTTTTACAACCATTGCTTTTCTAGCCACTGGAATCCCTCCTTTTTATTATTTTGAAAATGGCATTCCTAATAATTTTAGTAATTCTCTAGCTTCCTCATCTGATTTAGCTGTAGTAACGAATATTATATCCATTCCTCTTACTTTGTCTACTTTATCATACTCTATTTCTGGGAATATTAATTGTTCTTTTATTCCTAAAGCGTAGTTTCCTCTACCATCAAAAGCATTTGGGTTTATACCTCTGAAGTCTCTAACTCTTGGTAAAGTAACTGATACTAATTTATCCATGAAATAGTACATTTTATCTTGTCTTAAAGTAACTTTTGCACCTATTGGCATACCTTCTCTTAATTTGAAGTTAGCTACTGATTTTTTAGCTCTTGTTATAACTGGTTTTTGACCTGCTATAAGTTCCATTTCTTCAACAGCTTTTTCTAATCCTTTTGGATTTTCTTTAGCGTCACCTATACCCATGTTGATAACTATTTTATCTATTTTAGGTATTTCCATTACGTTTTTGTAATTAAATTTCTCCATTAACGCAGGAGCAACTTCTTTCATGTATTTTTCTTGTAATCTAGAAGTCATTTACGGTCCCTCCTTTCGAGTTATATTGTATTATATTTCTTTTCCGCTCTTAACTGCTACTCTTACTTTTTTTCCATCTCTCATTTCGAATCTAACTCTAGTTCCTTTTCCAGTTTCTGGATCAAGTGGCATTACGTTAGATATATGAATTGGAGCTTCTTTGTTTATTATTCCACCTTGTGGGTTTATTGCAGTTGGTTTTTGGTGTTTAGTCATTATGTTAACACCTTCAACAACTACTCTGTTTTGTTTTGGTAAAACAGCAACAACTTTACCTTTTTTACCTTTATCTTTACCAGCTATAACTACAACTGTGTCATCTTTCTTAACGCGCATCATGTCTCCTATTGCACCTCCTTATTATAGTACTTCTGGAGCAAGAGAAACTATTTTCATGAATTCATGATCTCTTAACTCTCTAGCAACAGGCCCGAATATACGAGTTCCTACTGGAGTTTTATCATCTTTTATTATAACTGCAGCATTTTCATCGAAAGCTATATAACTTCCGTCGTTACGTTTAATGCCTTTTTTACTTCTTACTATAACAGCTTTAACTACTTTTCCTTTTTTTACAACTCCACCAGGTGTTGCACTTTTAACTGTAGCAACTATTACGTCACCTACGTTACCATATTTTCTTTTACTTCCGCCTAGTACACGTATACATAGTAATTCTTTTGCACCAGAATTGTCAGCAACTTTTAAGCGTGTCTCTTGTTGTACCATAGTAATCCCTCCTTTTCAAAAAAACTACTTAACTTTTTCAACAACTTCAACTAGTCTAAATCTTTTATCTTTTGATAAAGGTCTAGTTTCCATTATTTTTACTCTATCTCCGATTCTACATTCGTTATTTTCGTCGTGTGCCTTAAACTTTTTAGTTCTTTTAACAGGTTTGTTGTATAATTCATGACGTACGAAATCTTCAACAGCAACAACTATTGTTTTGTCCATTTTATTACTTACAACACGGCCTATTCTTACTTTTCTTCTTCCTCTTTCCATGTTTAAAAGCCTCCTTTCCAAATTAAGCTCTAGTTTCGTTTAACTTTCTTTCAGCAAGGATAGTTTTAACTCTAGCAATATCTTTTTTAACCATTTTTATTCTTGCTGTATTTTCTAATTGACCAGTAGCTAATTGGAATCTTAAGCTAAATAATTCACTTTTGAAGTCATTTAATTTAACTATTAGCTCTTCGCTTTTTAAATCTCTTAACTCTTTAGCTTTCATCCTATTCACCACCCTTTACATCTAAATCTTCTTTTTTCACAAATTTACATTTTATAGGAAGTTTGTGAGCTGCTAGTCTCATTGCTTCTCTAGCTTTTTCTTCAGGAACACCTGCTAACTCAAACATTACTCTTCCTGGTTTAACTACGGCTACCCAATATTCTGGAGAACCTTTCCCAGCACCCATACGAGTTTCAGCTGGTTTTCTTGTTACTGGTTTATGAGGGAATATTTTTATCCAAACTTTCCCGCCTCTTTTTATATATCTTGTCATCGCGATTCTGGCAGCTTCTATTTGATTAGAAGTTATCCAAGATGGTTCTAAAGCAACTAGTCCGTATTCTCCGTAAGTAACTGTGTTACCTTTTTGAGCCTTTCCAGTCATTCTTCCTCTATGAACTCTACGACGTTTTACTCTCTTTGGCATTAACATGAGATTTCTCCTCCTTCCTTGAAGCTAACTTTGATTAATTATTTTTTTCAGATCTTTGAGGTCTTTGTCCTCTAGCTCTATCGTTTCCTCTAGAATTTCTTCTATTGTTATCTCTTCTGTTATCTCTTCTCTTGTTATCTCTTCTGTCTCTTCTGTTGTCTTTTCTTTCTTCTCTAGGGTTTACACCATTTCTAGTTGGTAATACTTCCCCGTTGCATATCCAAACTTTTATACCTATTTTACCATAAGTAGTATCAGCTTCTGCGAAACCGTAATCTATATCAGATCTTAAAGTTTGAAGAGGTACATTTCCTTCGCTATAACCTTCAGTTCTAGCCATTTCTGCTCCACCTAATCTACCAGAAGCAGCAACTTTTATACCTTTTGCACCAGATTTTAAAGCTCTTTGTACAGCTTGTTTCATAGCTCTTCTGAAAGCTACCCTTCTTTCGATAGCTAATGCTATGTTTTCAGCTACTAATTGAGCATTTCTGTCTATTCCTTTAACTTCTATTATATTAACTATAACAGTTTTCTTAGTCATTTTTTCTAATTCAGCTTTTAAAGCTTCTATTTTAGCTCCAGCTGCACCTATAACCACACCTGGTTTAGCAACATGAAGATCTATTCTTATTTTGTTTGCTGATCTTTCTATTTCTATTTTAGCAACACCAGCAACGTATAATCTTTCTTTTAGGAATGTTCTTATTTGGTGGTCTTCTAATAATAAACTTCCGAACTCTTTTTTATCAGTAGTGAACCATCTTGAATCCCAATCTTTTATAACACCGACTCTTAGTCCGTGTGGGTTAACCTTTTGTCCCATTTATTTCCCTCCTATCTCTTATTGTCTTTCTTTTAAAACAACCTCTATATGAGAAGTTCTTTTTCTTATCATAGTTGCACGACCTTGTGCTCTAGGCATAAATCTTTTTATTGTTGGTCCTTGATTAGCAACTATTGATGCTATATATAATTTATCTGCATCCATTTCATGGTTATTTTCAGCATTAGCTTTTGCTGATTTTACTACTTTAGCTATTATATCAGCTGCTCCTCTAGGAGTGAATTTTAATATTGCTAAAGCTTCATCAACGTTTTTACCTCTTACAAGAGAGCATACTTGACCTGCTTTTCTTGGAGATACACGTACATATTTTGCGATTGATCTTGCTTCCATCGTTCTTCCTCCTTTCCTAGTCAGGATTTAATTATTTTCTCTTATTTCCTTTTTCGTCATCTTTGTGACCTTTGAAAGTTCTTGTTGGAACAAATTCTCCTAATTTGTGTCCTACCATATCTTCTGTTATATATACAGGAATATGTCTTCTTCCGTCATGTACAGCTATAGTGTGCTCTACCATTTGAGGGAATATAGTTGAACTTCTTGACCAAGTTTTTATAACTTCTTTGCTTCCGCTTTCGTTCATAGCTTCTATTTTTTTAAGAAGTCTAGGGTGAACAAAAGGTCCTTTTTTAGTTGATCTTGACATTTAATTTCCTCCTTCCCGAGTAAAATAAATTTCTATTTAAAATCTATTGTTTCGTCATCTACTATTTAGTTCTTCTTGAAACTATTAATTTATTAGATGCTTTATTTTTCTTTCTAGTTTTGTATCCAAGAGCTGGTTTACCCCATGGAGTTACTGGAGATGGTCTACCTATTGGAGATCTACCTTCCCCACCACCGTGTGGATGGTCGTTAGGGTTCATAACAGAACCTCTTACTGTAGGTCTGATACCCATATGTCTTTTTCTACCTGCTTTACCTATAGTTTCGTTAGCGTGTTCTACGTTACCTACTTGTCCTATAGTAGCTTTACATTCTATTGATACATATCTCATTTCACCAGATGGTAATCTTAATAATGCTTTGTTTCCTTCTTTAGCCATTAATTGAGCTGAAACACCTGCAGATCTAACTAATTGAGCACCTTTTCCAGCTTTTAACTCTATGTTGTGAACTACAGTACCTACTGGCATGTTTTTTAATGCTAATGCATTACCTGGTTTTATATCAGCAGTTGGTCCAGATAATAAAGTATCTCCTACTTTTATACCTACTGGAGCAAGTATATATCTTTTTTCACCATCTGCGTAGTTTAATAATGCTATATTAGCAGTTCTGTTTGGATCGTATTCTATTGTAGCAACTTTTGCTGGAATACCATCTTTATTTCTTTTAAAATCTATTATTCTGTATTTTCTTCTGTTTCCTCCACCTCTGTGACGAACAGTTATTTTTCCGTGAACGTTTCTCCCAGAATTCTTCTTTAAAGGTACTAAAAGAGATTTTTCTGGTTGGTTAGTTGTAACTTCATCAGATATAAAAACTGTCATTTCTCTTAAGGCAGGAGAAGTTGGTTTAAATTTTTTAATAGCCATCTTATTTTCCCTCCTTTAATTCTTAAGTATTACATACCTTGGAAAAATTCTATTTCTTTGCTATCAGCAGTTAATTTAACTACTGCTTTTTTGTAGCTAGCAGTTTTTCCTATGCTTCTACCCATTCTTTTAACTTTTCCATCGTAGTTTAATGTATTAACTTTTTCTACATCTACTCCGAATATTTTTTCTACTGCTTTTTTTATTTCAGTTTTGTTAGCTCCTTTTTGAACTACAAAAGTGTATTTTCTGTCAGCCATATCAGCCATACTTTGTTCAGTAACTATTGGTCTTATAACTATATCATGTGGATTAGTCATTTTATGCGTACACCTCCTCCACTTTTTTAACAGCATCAGTAGTTATTATGAATGAATCATATTTTAATATGTCATATACATTTATAGTGTTAACTAATGCAGTTTCAACGTTTGGTATATTAGCAGCTGATTTTATTACGTTTTCGTTCTTTTCAGCCATTACTACTAAAGCTTTTTTAGCAGCATTTACATTTTTTAATATTGCAGCGAACTCTTTAGTTTTAGGTGCTTCCATTGTTAAAGCATCTAATACTATCATTTCGTTAGCTTGAACTTTAGAAGTTAAAGCACTCTTCATAGCTAATCTTCTAACTTTCTTTGGTAATGTGTATCTGTAGCTTCTTGGTTTTGGTGCAAAAGCAACTCCTCCACCTATCCATTGTACAGCTCTTATAGAACCTTGTCTAGCTCTACCTGTTCCTTTTTGTCTCCAAGGTTTTCTTCCGCCACCTCTAACTTCTGCTCTAGTTTTAGCAGATTGAGTACCTTGTCTTTTATTAGCAAGTTGGTTTTTTACAACTTCGTATAATACATGCTCATTCACTTCAACACCGAATACAGCATCTGATAATTCTATTTCACCAACATTTTGTCCTTGTATATTTAATACGTTTAATTTTGGCATTGTGATTCCTCCTTTCTTAGGTTAGTCAATTATTTAGAAGCTTTAACTGCTTCTTTTATTGTTACTACTGAACCTTTAGCTCCTGGTATAGCACCTTTTACTAATATAAAGTTTTTGTCAGCGTCAACTCTTACAACTTCTAAGTTTTGAACTGTAACTTTAACGCTACCCATGTGTCCAGCTAATTTTTTGTTTTTGAAAACTCTACCTGGGTAAGAACAAGCTCCCATTGAACCTGGTCTTCTGTGGTATCTAGAACCGTGAGTTTCAGGACCTCTTGATTTTCCATGTCTTTTTATTGGACCTTGGAATCCTTTACCTTTACTTATTCCAGTAACATCTATTAATTCACCTGCAGCGAATAAATCAGCTTTTATTTCTTGTCCAACTGTATATCCTTCTACAGAGTCTACTCTAAATTCTTTTAAATGTTTTTTTAATGTATTAGCAGCAGCTAAGTGACCTTTTTGTGGTTTGTTTAAAGATTTTTCTTTAGCATCTCCGAAACCAACTTGTATAGCAGTGTATCCATCATTTTCAGTTGTTTTTATTTGAGTAACAACTACTGGACCTGCTTCAACTACTGTTACAGGTATTACTTCACCATGTTCAGTGAATATTTGAGTCATACCTATTTTTTTTCCTAATATTCCTTTCATATTAGCACCTCCTATAATTCTTACAGCGGATTACCAATTTCGGTAATCATTCTAAGATAACTACCTTATAGGACCGTATCTTAGGTGTTGTCTATTATAATGTAATTATTATAATTTTATTTCTATGTCTACACCAGCTGGTAAATCTAATCTCATTAATGAGTCTACAGTTTTAGGTGTTGGACTAGTTATGTCTATTAATCTCTTATGAGTTCTTATTTCGAACTGTTCTCTAGAATATTTGTATTTGTGAACAGCTCTTAATATTGTCACAACTTGTTTTTCAGTTGGTAGTGGCACAGGTCCTGAAACTTGTGATCCAGCTTTTTTAGCAGTTTCAACTATTTTTCCAGCTGAAAAATCTAATAATTTGTGATCATATGACTTTAATCTTATTCTTATTTTTTCATTTTTAGCCATTTTTGTTTCCCTCCTTTTTTAACATTTAAATTTAATCATTAATACCGATACACAGTTCCGGGTGTTCTGTAAACTTAAACTTAAATTTTACACGATTTAATAATTAAATTTGGATTTTGTTTTTCGTATCTCTCAAGCACACTATTATATTTTATATTATTCTTCTTAGTTTTTCAAGACTTTTTTTAATTTATTTAGTTTATTTTTTTTACCAAATCTTTTGCTAAATCTTAAGTTCAGAAGAAACTTTATCTGTAATTTAAAAGCCTTATTCAGTATACAATCTTTAAATTACATTGTCAACATATTAAAATTATTTCCTTAAAATAAAAAGGGGAAAACCTAAGTCCTCCCCTCAATAGTTTATTTTATTATGCGTATTTTGAAAAATTAATTAATCTATTATAGATTATTCTATTATAGATGCTACAACACCAGATGCTACTGTTCTACCACCTTCTCT
>CAMEPL010000024.1 GCA_945931665.1 uncultured Clostridium sp.
TTTAATAGGACTTGCAATATTTATATTATGTATAATATTTATAAAAAAAGTGCCAGTATTATTATTACCAGCAGCATTTGCACTAGGAATAGCGTTTAATTGTTTTAAAACTATATATAAAAAGATACCACCTCCAGGATATGAAGAAGTCGAAGATAAAAACAAAAGCGTTCCAAAAAAGAAAAAGAAAAAATCTAAAAAAAGATAAATATAAAATCCATTTTCTACAAATAGGGGATGGATTTTATATAATATACATAATTTATACAAAAAATACTTAAATAAGCAATATATAAATTAAATTATGATATAATAGTATAAAAAATGATATTGAGGTTGAATGGATGAAAGATGGATTTAATAGAGATATAGATTGTCTTAATATATCGTTAACAAATATATGTGATTTAAAATGTACATATTGTATGCCATATAACTACAAACCTACATATAATACAAGTAGAGTTTTAAGTGTGGATGATTATAAATTTATAATAAAGTCAATGTCAGAATTAGGGATAAGAAAGATTGAGTTTATAGGAGGAGAGCCACTTCTATATCCTAATTTAGCTGATCTTATTTATTATGCAAAAAATTATTGCAATATAGAAGAAGTTAGTATAACGACTAATGGAATTAAATTTGCAGAACAAGGTGCAAAACTTAAAAATGCAGGTTTAGATAAAGTAAATATACAAATTAATTCACTAAAAGAATATAAATATGAATCTCTAACTAGAGTAGGAAATTTAGGTCTTGTATTAAAGTCATTTTCTACAGCACTAAATTTAAATATAGATACGAATATAGATACGCTTATTATAAACAATTTTAACGATGATGAAATATATGATTTTATACAACTTGCAAATAATTTTCCTATAACTTTAAGATTCTTTGAAATGATGTATGTAGGTCAATTAGAGGGACTATTTGATGAAGGATATCTAAATGTTGTGGATATAATGAATAATATGGATAATATGACTAAAATAAAGTCATACGATAAAGTATGTAGATATTATTATAAAACACCAAACTCAAGAGGGAAAATAGGTGTAGTATCTAGGTTTAACGATGCAAACTGCTGGAGCTGCAACAATATAACACTTAGTTATGACGGCAAAATTAGGCTTTGTAGATATGAAAATAAAGAATACGACATTCTAAATTTTATAAATAAACCGCTTACTTTTTCAGAAGTAATGAAAGATATTATTAATTACAAACCTAAAGATTTTAATGAGATAAAAAACAATATTACATGTAGAAATATAAACGAATTATAGAAAGTAATTTTATATTAAAAAGAGCGTTTTATGCTCTTTTTTTAATTGTAATAAATATAGATGTTATAATATTTTAAATTTAAAGTGATAATAAGACATGAGGTGAAGATATGGAAATTTCGAATATAGGTGAAATACTTAGACGAAACACACAGAGACAGAAATACAATAGTGGTTTTGTTTTTTATAAAAATAACTATGTAAGCAATAATTATACTAATTTAGACGGTTCTAATGCAAATTTCTATGGAAATGTATACGACGAATACCATAGAAGAACTTATACAGCTATGATAAGTATAAATTCTAATACCAGGATAATATCAAATATAAGTTGTGACTGTCAGGACAGTGTATTTGCTACAGGTGATATGAGGATTTGTCCACATATGGTAGCTGTAGTTTTAAAAGGTGTAGAACATCTAAAAAATAAAAGTAAAGAAACTTTAGATGAAAAAGACGTAGTTATAAATCCGAGGGTTACTTTTGATATAAGTCAATCAAGAAATTCAAACTTAGGTGCAAATTTAGAGATAGAGGGAATAGATAAAAGCGAATACGACAGGATCTTTAAATCATATAAAGATAATTATAAATACCATTTAATGCCCGATGGAAGCTATCTCGATTTAAGAGATAATGACTTAGAAAAAATATTTAAGATAATAGATATTTTAGGGTTATTTGACGATTTAGAAAAGATAAAAATACCAAATAATAAATCGATGTTTTTAGAAAATATGTTACAAGACGAAGATATGAGTTTTGTAAGTGGTAAAAAATATGTTGATAATGTAATTAAAAAATACGATAAATTAAATAAAGATATACAAATACCAAAAAATCTTAATGCAAATCTTAGAGATTATCAAATTGAGGGATTTGAATTTTTAAAGACATTAGCTAATTACGGTTTTGGAGGTATACTTGCAGATGAGATGGGGCTTGGAAAGACTGTACAGACGATATCATTTTTATTGTCAGAGAAAAATAAACAAAGTATTGTAATAACTCCTACAGCTCTTATATACAACTGGAAAAGTGAATTTGAAAAATTTGCACCAGATTTAAAAGTCGGTATTGTATATTCAAGTAAAGAAAAAAGATTAAAAACATTAAAACAATATAAAGATTACGATGTTATACTGACGACTTATGGCACATATAAAAACGATATGGAAGATTATAAAAATCTCAAATTTGATTATTTAATAATAGATGAAGCCCAAAATATAAAAAATCCAGACTCAGCTATAACTCACGCTATAAAAAAGATAGATGCAAAATCAAAGTTTGCTCTTACAGGAACTCCAATTGAAAACAATCTACTAGAGTTGTGGTCTATATTTGACTTTGTAATGCCAGGATATTTATATAGCAAGCTTAGATTTGAAAAGATTTTTGTAAACGACGATAAAAACTTAGAGCTTTTAAAGAAAATGATAAAGCCATTTATTTTGAGAAGAAGAAAAAAGGACGTTATAGACGAATTACCTGACAAAATAGAGCAGAAATTCTATGTTGAACTAGATAAAGAGCATAAAAAAGTCTATAATACATTTTTAAATATGTTAAAAAGACAAATAGTAGAGACAAATAGCGATAATGTGACATTGTTTTCTTACTTAACTAAACTTAGGATGTTGAGTATATCGCCAGAGTTAGTAGTTAAAAACTATAAAGGAAAGAACTCAAAATTAGAGATGCTTATAAAAATAATAAAATCTAGTAAAGACAGAAAAATACTAGTCTTTTCACAATTTACACAAGTGTTAGAGCTTATAGCTACTAGACTTGAAAAAGAAAATATAGGCTTTAATTATCTAGACGGAAAGACAAATGCTAGAAAGAGATTAGAGTTAGTAGATGATTTTAATATAAATAAATCTAAAAAAGTATTTTTAATATCTTTAAAGGCGGGAGGAACAGGACTTAATTTAACTAGTGCATCTATGGTCGTGCATTTTGATCCATGGTTTAACCCAGCAGTTGAAGATCAAGCTAGCGATAGGGCACATAGAATCGGCCAAAAAGATATAGTAGATGTTGTAAAACTAATATCTAAAGATACAGTAGAAGAAAAAGTAGAAGCTATAAAAGAATACAAAAAGGAATTAGCAGATGAAATAATAAATTTAAACTTAAAAGAAAATGAATCTATAAAAAAATTATCTAGAAATGAAATAATAGATTTATTTGAAATTATGGACTAAAGACAGACAATTTATAAGAAATAAAAAGTTATACTATTAAATAGATAATAAAAAAGATTTTTTTATTTACTAATGATATGGTATAATTTTCTTATTGTATAAAATGTAATAATAAAAAGGAGATTGAGATGAGTAAGAAAAAAAGCGCAGACTTAGAAAATGGTAGTATTGGAAAACTATTAGTTACTTTGGCAGTTCCATCTATAATAGCTCAAATAGTAAATTTACTTTACAATATTGTAGATAGAATATTTATCGGGAGAATGCCAAGTGGAGACTTAGCTATGGCCGGAATTGGTATAGTAACTCCAATAGTGCTTTTAGTAACGGCATTTAGTTCACTTGTTGGATTTGGAGGAAGTCCACGAGTTGCTATAAAAATGGGGCAAAAAGACGAAGAAGGTGCAGAAGAAATCCTAGGAAATAGCTTCTCACTAATTATTATAATAGGTTTAATTTTAACAACAGTATTCTTTATATTTAAAGAACAGATTGTAATGGCATTTGGAGGAAGTTCAAATACAGCACAGTATGCTATAGATTATTTATCTATATACCTTATAGGAACTGTATTTGTTCAAATAGCTGTAGGTATGAATCCATATATAAATACTCAAGGATTTACAAAAATAGGGATGATGACGGTTGCCATTGGAGCAGGTCTTAATATAATCTTAGATCCAATATTTATATTTGGATTAAATCTAGGAGTAAAAGGTGCAGCTCTTGCAACTATAATTTCACAATTTGTATCTGCAATGTTTGTACTTAAATTTCTATTTGGAAATAAAACATTATTAAAAATAAGAAAGAAACATCTAAAACTAAAAAAAGATGTAGTACTTGCAACATTGGCTTTAGGGATTGCACCATTTATAATGCAATCTACAGAAAGTATAGTTTTAATAAGCTTAAACAACCAACTACTTAAATACGGCGGGGATATAGCAGTAAGTGCTATGACTATAATGAGTAGTATGATGCAGATGATAATGTTACCTATGACTGGTCTTACACAAGGTGCTCAGCCTATATTAAGTTATAATTACGGTGCTAAGAGATATGACAGAGTTAAAAAGACATTTAAATTATTATTTATATCTAGCTTAACTTTCACAATGTGTGCAGTTTCATTACTTATGTTATTCCCTGCATTCTTTGTTAAAATATTTAACAGCGATCCAGCTCTTGTAGAGATGACTTCATGGAGTATGAGAATATACTTTGCTGGTATGGGAATATTCGGTATGCAATTATCATGTCAGCAAACTTTCTTATCATTAGGGGAAGCGAAGATATCATTATTCTTAGCTTTACTTAGAAAGATGATATTATTAGTTCCACTAATATTTATACTTCCTGCTTTTATGAAAGACGGACTAACAGCTGTATTACTTGCTGAACCGATAGCAGATATAATAGCTTGTTTAACTACAACTACCATGTTTACTATATTCTTTAAAAAGAAATTTTCTAAAGAAGGCGAAAATCAAATTACAGCAAAAGCTCAATAGTATAAAAATAAAAAGGGATAACTCAAATTTTATTTGCAGTTATCCCTTTTATAATAAAACCTCAACTTTATACAGCTTTATAACACACAATATGTTCTTCAATTTTTCCATTATTATTAATAGTAACTAAAAATTCTTTATAATGTGCATTGTGTGGTCTATAATACTCACATGAAATCACATTTTCATTATCTTCTAATTCTAAAAATTCACTGTCTTTTAAAAACTTTCTATCGATTAATTCTAATAATCTATCCATGACGACCTCCTGGTTATAATATAGATTAAAAATTACAATCTATATTTAGTTTTATATTAAATATATACCCAGATAAGTCTATATAAACCATATTAAGAATAAAATTCCAATTTTACTCTATCATAAGCTCTATATGATTATTGTCGACAGTTTTAATTTCGCCTATATATCCTGTCAAATCGTAATTAAAGGCATCTTTTATAAGATTAAGAAGCTTTTCAGAGTCAATTGCATCTTCTCTATAGTAGAAAAAATCAAAACAGTTATTGTCTATTATTCGTTTTACAAATTCGACAGGTAAATTTAAATTTATGTATTCTCCTGTGAAAGTATTAATATTTATTATAAGTGTTCTATCATTCATATACAAACCCCCTTTATAAAGTTTATATATTAAAAAAAAATTTAGAATAAACTTTTTATAATTAGTAAAAATATTTACTAAAGTATTAGTTTATGATAGAATGATTTATTGGAAAAATATACATGATGAGGAGCTGTGAGAAGTGTTTAATTATTTAAAGTTCGCAATATTTCAGGTTATAGGGTTTATTTCATCTCTACCACTTGTTAGAAAATTTACAAAAAGTCCTCAAAAGTATTCTAGTGAGGAAAAATTTGAATTTTTAAAGGAACAAGCGACGAAATCGCTTGATTTAGTAAATATTAAGTTAAATATTTTAGGTAAGGAAAGAGTTCCAAAAGAACCTGTGCTGTTTGTAATTAATCATTCTAGTATGTTAGATAGTTTTATATTAATATCTAGTACGCCAAAACCAATAGGTGTAGTTATTGCAGATGTTCCTACGTGGAAAAATATCCCTATATTGAGACATTGGATAGAACTTACAAAATCTGTGTATATTAATAGGGAAAATAATCGTGAAGGAATAAAAAGTATTAATAAGTGCGCAGAAAATATAAAAGAAGGTCAAAGTATGGCTATATTCCCAGAAGGAGATTTAACTTGGGTAAAAGATCCTAAATCTTTAGTATCAGATTTTAAACCTGGAGCTTTAAAAATTGCATATAAAGCAAAATGTCCAATAGTTCCTATGGTAATTAAAAATTCACTAAATACATATGAGGGATATGAGCCAATAGGCAAGATAAATTCAAAAGATGTAGAAGTTGAATTTTTAGACCCTATATATGAACATCTAGAAAATCCAAAACTTAAAACTGTGGAACTTGCTAAAACTATAAAAGAAAAAATGATTTATGAAATGGAAAAATATCAATTAAAAAATCCAGTAATAAATCAAGAAATAATATAAATATTAAAAAAGGAACCTATAATATATAAGGCTCCTTTTTTAATTTAGTTTTTGATTCTAAAAGTATCGCAATTTCCACTTTCTTTAGCTATTAATACGTGGGCTGCATTGCAACCTCCATAAAAATTATATGTACAGTTTTTAGCAGAGCAGCTTATGTTTTGGCTATTTGTTATACTTTCGTCTCCTTTTGAAGTTAAAGATTCAAATGAGCCCTTTATATAAGTATCGCAATTTGTATCTTTAAGTTCTGTAGCATCGTAACCATTTACTTTTATATGAGATGCATAACAATATCCATCGTGATTATATGCACAGCTCGACACTATACAGTTTAAATTGCTTTTCATCATAGATATCACAACTTTCTAATAAAATTTTTTTTATTTTTATTATGATAAAATTTATGTTTTTTAATACAGATTTATGTATTTATTTTAGAAAATTTATAAAAAATAATATGCAAGGCATTGAAAATGCATCAAGTAAAAATGCACCGACCATCGGCACAACTAAAAAAGCAGTTTCGCTTTTGCCGTATTTGTTTGTTAGTGTGGACATATTTGCAAGAGCATTAGGTGTAGCGCCTAATGTATGACCAATAAGTCCACTTACCATAATAGCAGCATCATAATTTTTACCTAAAACTCTAAAGCATATAAATACACCATAAATAAGTACAAATAAAACTTGGAATAAAACTATGCACACTATAGGTCCAAGTAAGCTAGATAGTGCATATAAATCTATACTCATAAGTGCCATAGTCAAAAATACATCTAAGGCGACGTTTTGTATAAATTCAAATAAGTCCTGATAAAAATCAAAAAATTTAACTTTAACATTTATATTTGAGATTATTACGGATAAAAGCATGCCGATTACTATATTTGGAATTAAGATGTTTGTCTTTAAATTTATTATATTTGATACAAAAAATGATATATTCATAATTAAAAGCAACATCAAAATATTTTCTAAAAAAATCATAGGCGTAAATTTACCCTTGGGTTTAGAAATATTATTTTTAATATTAGAAACCTTAGATGTATTATTTCTTGAAAGTGATTTTAAGTTGTATTTTTCAATTAAGAGTTTTCCAACAGGTCCACCAAGTAACCCTCCGCTTATAAGACCTAATGTAGCTGCAGCAATTCCAATTGCAACTGCATTTTCTATACCTATACTCTCTATAGTTGTGCCAAATGCAAGTGCATATCCATGTCCACCTTCCATAGAAACTGACCCACACATAAATCCAAGTAGAGGCGTAATATGTAAAAGTTTAGATGCAAAAACTGATATTAGATTTTGGCAAAGTCCTAAAATTGCACATAAAAGCCAATAGATAAATAATAATTTTCCACCGCCTTTTGCGCTAAATATATTTATACAAAATCCTATACTTATAAAAAATGCAGACAGAAAATAAGGCATAAGTGAAGTATCCATAGTTATCTCAAGTAGTCCAAATTTTTTTAGTAAAAAAATTAATATAGAAAAAAATAGACCTCCTATAACAGGTGTCGGTATACAGATTTTATTAAAAAATTTTAACTTATCTTTGATAAAATTTGCGAATAAATACAGTACAATCGATAAAATCAAGGTAGATACTATATTTAAATTTAAATTAATCATCAAAATCCCTCCTTTGTATGATAATATAGTTTTAAGTATTATTTACTAAAAAAAGTATTATTATAAGTTTATTAAAGAAAGAGGTATAAAATGATTAAAACAATTGGAATATTAGCACATGTCGATGCTGGAAAGACATCTTTGTCAGAGCAAATTTTATATCATACAAAATCGATAAGAAGCAGAGGAAGAGTAGATCATAAAAATACTTTTTTAGATAATTATGAAATCGAGAGAAAAAGGGGCATAACTGTATTTTCAAAAATTGCTAGATTTTTCTACAATGAAAATGAGTATTTTCTAGTAGATACTCCAGGCCATATAGATTTTAGTGGGCAGATGGAGAGAAGCTTAGATTTTTTAGATTATGCTATACTTGTAGTTAGTGGAGTGCAGAAAGTTCAGTCACATACATCTACTGTTTTTAAATTACTTAAAAAGAAAAAGATACCTACCTTTATTTTTATAAATAAAATAGACAGCGAAAACTGTTTTATAGAAGATGTTTTTGAAGATATAAGAGAGAAATTAGATTCAAATATTGTAGAGCTTACAGATGAATTAAAAAAAGAGGACTTCAGTGAAGAAGTTATCGATTTTATAGCAGAGAGAGACGAAAATCTAATGGAGATTTACTTTGAGTCAGGATATAATAGAGAACTTTGGAATAAAAATTTAATAAAGCAAATAAAATCTTGCAATATATACCCTGTATTTAGAGGTTCTGCATTAGATGATATAGGGATTGAAAGTTTTATAGATGCACTTGACAAGCTTACAATAACTTCTTATAAAAAGGAAGATGAGTTTATAGCGAAGGTATGCAATATAAAATACGAAGATAAAAATAAAGAAGTCTACATAAAAGTTTTAAGTGGAAGCTTAAATGTAAAAGATGAAGTAAAATATTTTTATAAAGATGAAATAATAGAAGAAAAAATAAACTCTATATTTTTAAAAAATGGTGATAAAAAAACTATAAGTCAAAATATATCAGCTGGACAAATAGGAGCTATTGTAGGTGTTACAAATTTACAAATAGGTCAGTATATAACTTTAAAATCAAATGAAAATATAGATTTTCTAAAGCAAACTAGAAAAGATACTATAATACCTACTCTTAGAACAAAAGTAATATTTGATGAAAATTTAAATGTAAAAGATGTACTAGAGATGTTTAAGATTTTAGAAGCTGAAGAACCTAGTTTAAATGTAGCTTATAGCGAAAAACTAAAAGAAATAAGCATAAGTATAATGGGAAAAGTTCAATTAGAGATATTAAAAGAATTTATATTAAATAGATTTGGCATTAAAGTGGACTTTGGAAAATGTGAAATCTTGTATAAAGAGAGCATAAATACGCCTTGTATAGGAAGTGGACATTATGAACCTTTAAAACATTATGCCGAGGTACATCTAAAGATAGAACCAAATAAAAGAGGTGGCGGTATAGTATTTGAAAGTAAGGCACATGTCGATGATTTAGATATAGGTTCACAAAATCTAGTAAAAACACATGTATTTGAAAGAAAGCACCATGGAGTACTGTGTGGTTTTGATTTAGACGACTTAAGAATAACTTTAATAACTGGAAGAGATCACAAAAAGCACACAAGTGGTGGTGATTTTAGGCAGGCAACTTATAGAGCGATAAGACAAGGTGTAGAGCAATGTGAAAGTATAATACTCGAGCCGTTTTATACTTTTGAAATAGAAGTAGAAGACAACTACCTTGGAAGGGTTATGTCGGATATTCAAAGATTAAATGGGACTTTTGATATTCCTCAAAGTATAAATAATAAATCTATAATTACTGGTAGGGGACCAGTTTCAACATTTATGGATTATCAATTAGAATTAATTTCTTTTACAAAGGGGACAGGAAGGATTTCACTAAACTACGATGGATACGATGAGTGCCATAATACAGAAGAAGTAATAAAAAACAAGAATTATAATAAAGATTCTGATGAAGACTTTACATCAAACTCGATATTCTGTTCAAAAGGGACATCTTACTCTGTTAAGGGAAGTGAAATAAAAGACTATATGCACTGTGATGTAGAAGAATTAATTGATAAATGGTTATAATAATAAAATTATAACAAAAGCAATATATGTAAGGGGGATTAGTATGAATAAAGCAACAGTAAAAGTATTAATTGCTATGTTACTTTGGGGGAGCATAGGAGTATTTGTAAAAAATATTTCCCTAGAATCTGTAGAGATATCATTTTTTAGGGGAATAATAGGAAGTGTATTTCTTGGTATTGTTTTACTTATTAGAATAAAAAATAAGAAAATGTTAGAACAAGATAATGATTTAGATTCTTTAGAAAATCAAGATAAAAAACAAAGTAAAAAAAGCATTATAATTCTTATAATATCAGGGATGGCTATAGGGTTTAACTGGGTGTTTTTATTTAATTCATATAACTACATTACAGTTGCAAATGCGACAATTATATACTACTTAGCTCCAGTTATAGTTATATTTGTATCGCCTATATTTTTAAAAGAAAAGTTGACATTAAAAAAGGTAATAGCCGTAATATGTGCTATGATTGGACTTATATTAATAGTCAAAAGCGGTTCATCAAATGCAAATGTAGATTTAACTAAGGGGATAATAAACGCATTTGCTGCAGCCTGCTTATATGCCAGTGTAATTATACTAAATAAGTTTATAAAAAATGTAGACGACTACACAAAAACATTTATACAGCTTTTTATGGCGTCTATGGTGCTTTTACCTTGGGTAATATACAGAAATACAGTTGTATTTGATTCAGCAAAATCAATAATCTTAATATCTGTATTAGGTATAGCACATACGGGAATTGCATATTGTCTATATTTTTCATCAATGAAGGATTTAAAGGCTCAGAGTATAGCTATTTTGGGATATATAGACCCAGTTTCATCAGTAGTATTTAGTATATTTCTACTTAAAGAGCCTTTTTCAGTATATCAATTAATAGGTGGAGTTATAATTTTGTTATCAGCAGTAGTAGCTGAAAAAAGTCCAAAACCTAAAATTATAGAAAGTGAAGAGAGCAATTTATAAATGGAAAGCGATTATAAAGAAAATAGTGATAAAAAAACTACTTATAAATTAGAAGAATTAAATAATATACCAGAATCTCCAGGAATATATTTTATGAAAGATAAAGAAGACAGGTTGTTGTATATTGGGAAATCAAAGAATCTAAAAAAACGAGTTAAGAGCTATTTTTTTAAAGGAATAGATCGCTCTAGAAAAATTGAGAGGATGATAAAAAATATATCTCACATAGATATTATAAAGACAGATACAGAGTTTGATGCTCTTTTTTTAGAATGTAAAAATATACACGAATTAAAACCAATGTACAATACACTTCTCAAAAACTACGAAAAATACAAGTATATTTGTCTAGATGAAAAAGATCACAATATAGTTAAAATAAAAAGTGAGATAGAAAAAGACGGCATTTATTTTGGACCGTATTCATTTAAAAGAAAGATGGACACTATAAAGGAAATCCTTATAAAAGTATACAAACTTCCAATATGTAAAAGACAAGATAAATGTATTCGCTACGATTTAGATAAATGTATCGGAGTATGCAGGGTAAAAATAGAAGATAAAGTTAAAAAGAATATAGTAAAAAATATAAAAGACAATTTAAATGGAAAAAATACTTTTGTAATAGAGAGTTTAAATGAAGAAATGAAGACAAAAATTCAAAATCTAAAATTTGAAGAAGCATCAAAAATAAAAGAAGAAATTGACTTATTTTCGTCTATTGTAAAAAAACAAAAGTATCTTTTAAATTTAAATAGAGATATAGTATTTTGGATAAATATGAAAAACCATAAATATAAAATTTACTATATAAGTTGTGCTAAAATTAAATATGAAAATATAATCGATTATAGATATCCAAGCCAAATAGAAAATGTAAAACTTGAAATAAAAAAACTTATTTCACAAAAAAGAGAAGAAAAAAGTGCATTAAAAAAAGAAGAAATCGATTATATAAATATAATAAATGAATATATTAGGGATACAAAAGACAGGGGATATATTGAAATTAGAAAGGATGAGTAATTTGAACAACAAAATACAAAAGATAAATGAACTTCACAAAGGTGACTTCATAAGTCTATACGACTTAGAATATAAAAACAAATTAAATCAAGATAAGCACTGGAGTGTGGCTACTAGAAAAGACAAAGAAGTTTTAGAAGATTTTTACTTAAACAATAAAGAAGACAAAGTAGATGCAGTTGGAATAGTAGCATACCATGTAGAATATAAAAAACTAGTAATAATAAAACAATTTAGAGTGCCGATAAACGACTATTTGTACGAGCTTCCTGCGGGACTTGTAGATAAAGACGACAAAGATATATTTGAATCTGTAAAAAGGGAGTTAAAAGAAGAGACAGGTTTAAACTTATTAGATGTGAACCATGACTATACAATAGAAAAGACATATCTTTCACCGGGGATGACAGATGAATCTATTGCTTTAGTTTTCTGTACATGTGATGGAGAGTTAAACAAAGACAATTTAGAAGATGACGAAGATATAGAAGCTATGCTTATATCACAAGATAAAGCAAAAGATATCTTAAAATCAAAAGAAAAGATGGATGTAAAGGCATTTTTAATGTTGCAAAATTTTGCATTATTAGGAGAAAAATTGTTTTTATAAGATATTACAAAAAGTTAAAAAAACAAAATAATAAAGGAAAGTAAAAAGATACCTCTAATTATTAATTTATTATAAATAATTGGAGGTTTTATTATGTCTAAAACAGTGATCATTTATAAAACAAAATACAACACTACTAAAAAATATGCAGGATGGCTTGCAATAAAAATAGATGCTGATTTATATGAAATTTCTGATATAAGAAGTAATGATTTAAAAAAATACGACACTATAATATTCGGTGGAGCTATAGAAAATGGATACATAAAGGGTATAGAGTTTATAAAAGACAATATGGAAAAAATAAAAGATAAACAAATTATTGTTTTTTATGTAGGATTAGGAATATACACATTAGACGAAATTATGGCATTTAATTTTTTGCCTACATATAGATATAAAAATATAAAGTTCTTTGAACTTATGGGAGATTTTGATTATAAAAATTTGAGTTTTATAGATAAATTAAGAGTAAAATTTGGTTCTGGCAAAATCACTTCTGATTTAATAGATTTAAATAAAAATATAAAAAATGCAAAGAAGGAAAATATAAAGCCTATTTTAAGATTTTTAGAATCAAACAAAGTATAAAATATATCTCTAAAAGTGTTGAAAATAATTATTACTATTAAGAAACAATCTTTATTATCAAAATGATAATTTTTTATATTTAAATACCGTAATTTGGTTGACATATTAAAATGAGGATAATATAATATAATTATCAAAATGATAAAAGGGAAATAATGGGAGGAGAAAATAGCAAATGATATATTACAATGCTTTAGACTTAATAGGGAATACACCCATTTTAAATTTAAAAGAAATAGGATATCCAAATTTATTTGTTAAATTAGAAAAAACAAATCCAGGTGGAAGTATAAAAGACAGAGCTGCATTATATATGATTAATGGAGCAGAAGAAAAAGGGATATTAAATAAAAATAGTGTTTTAGTTGAGGCTACAAGTGGAAATACAGGAATTGCACTTGCAATGGCTGGAAAACTAAAAGGATATAAAGTAATAATTATCATGCCGGAGACTATGAGTATTGAAAGAAGACAATTAGTAAAAGCTTTTGGAGCAGAATTAATACTAACAGAAGGCTCAAAGGGAATGGCAGGTTCAATAGAAAAAGCAAATGAATTGCTAGATAATAATTCAAATTATGTCTGTCTAGGTCAATTCGATAATGAAGATAATCCAAGAGCACACTACGAAACTACAGGAGTTGAAATACTAAAAGAAGTAGAAAATATATCTACAGTAGTAGCAGGTATAGGTTCTGCTGGAACTATAGTAGGTGTAGGCAGATTCTTAAAAGAAAAAAATAAAGATATTAAGGTTATTGGTATTGAGCCAAAATCATCACCACTTATAACAGAGAATCAAGCAGGTCCACACAAAATCCAAGGAATAGGGGCAAACTTTATACCAAAGATATATGACAAAGATATAGTTGATAAAGTTATAACTGTATCTGATGAAGATGCTTATGAAACAGTTAGACTTATGGCAAATAAGCTTGGAATATTAGTGGGAATATCATCTGGTGCTAATATATTTGGAGCGATGAAGTTATGTGATGAAAATCCAGATGAAGTTGTAGTAACAGTAGCTCCCGACGGTGTAGACAAATATATGTCTATGGGAATATTTTAAAAATTATTTGAAAGAAGGTCGTATACAGTATGTTTTATCATGTTAGAAAAGATTTACAATTTATAGTGGATTCAGATCCAGCAGCTAGAAATAAAATAGAATTATTTTTACTTTATCCATCTATTCACGCGATGATTATGTATAGAATTTCACACTTTTTCTATACTAAAAAGAGATTTTTTATAGCTAGACTTATATCTCAAATATCCAGATTCTTTACACAAATTGAAATACATCCAGGTGCTCAAATCGGTGATGGTATATTAATAGACCATGGAAGTGGTGTAGTTATAGGAGAAACAGCTATAATAGGAGACAGAGTTACAATTTATCAAGGTGCCACAATTGGTGCAACAGGAAATGAAAAAACTTTTAAAAGACATCCTACTATAGGCTCAGATGTAGTAATAGGTTCTGGAGCTAAGGTGTTAGGACCAGTTAAAATCGGAAATAATGTAAAAGTTGGTGCTAATAGTGTAGTTTTAGAAGATGTTCCAGATAATTGTACAGCAGTTGGAATTCCAGCTAAAATAAAAACACGCCGTAAATTTGACGTAGTAGAAAATAAAGATGAATATGTAGCTGATTATGTAATTTAAAAAAATTAAAACTTCATGAATTAATATTTAGATATTGTAAATAATAAAAAAGAAATTTATAAAAGTTCAAGGAGGTTTTAATATGAAAGCTAGAGTTGATAAAGATACTTGTATAGGATGTGGGTTATGTCCATCAATATGTCCAGAAGTTTTTGAACTTACTGATGAAGGATATGCACGAGCTATAAAATCAGACGTTCCAGAAGATTGCGAAGACGCAGCAAGTGAAGCTCGTGAAAGCTGTCCAGTTGAGGCTATTGACGTAGAATAATATAAATATAATTAATAATACCAGTAGTTTATCTACTGGTGTTATTAATTATAAAGGATTGTAAAAAACATTAAACTTATATAAAATAGTAAAAGATTTAAAACTTATTTGGAGGAAAGATGTACTATACATATATAATTAGATGCAAAGACAATTCTTTATATACAGGATATACGACAGATATAAAAAGACGCATGAAAGAGCACGAAAGTGGTATAAATAGCAAATATACTAAGGCGAAAGGATTTTCAAATCTTGAAGTATATTTTGTATGTACTACAAAAAGAGATGCGATGAAATTAGAATATAAGATAAAACAAAAGAGCAGATATCAAAAACTAAATATAATAGAAAATCCAAAAGATTTTATAGAGAATTTAAAACGAGAAGAAAATTTTACAATTTTAGGTTATAGTAAAGATATATAAGTTATTGGGAATTTAAAAATAAATATAAATTTTTATATGTTTTAAAATTTTTATTGACAAATAATACAATAACTACTAATCTTTATATTGGATACAATTAAAAAATAGTGCTAGGGGAGCCACGTGCTGAGAAGTTTTACTGACCCTCAAACCTGATCTGGATAATGCCAGCGTAGGAAAGCATACATATAAAATTATTTCGTTAAAGTCTATTTAAATATTATAATTTAAAGATGTAAAGTATGCTGTACCTATTGGTACAGCTTTTTTAATGCAAAATTTGATAAAATTTATTGGGGAGGCAAATATGAGAAATTACAAGATTCCAACACTTACAATAGCTGGCTCTGATTCTTCAGGAGGGGCTGGTATTCAAGCTGATTTAAAGACATTTAGTGCCATAGGAACTTATGGAATGAGCGTTATAACAGCTATAACGGCACAAAATACACAAGGAGTTTTTGATGTAGAAGAACTTTCAAAAGAAATAATAAGAGGTCAGATGAAAGCTGTATTTGAAGATATTCCTCCAAAGGGAGTAAAAATAGGTATGGTATCTAGTCCTGAAATTATTTTGGAAATATCAGAAAATCTAAAAAAATATAGCCCAGAAGTTATAGTCGTAGATCCTGTTATGATATCTAAAAGTGGTTATTCGCTTCTTAGACCAGAAGCTAAGGAAAATTTAATTAAATATTTAATACCTATGGCGTATTTAATTACTCCAAACGTTCCAGAAGCAGAAGAAATTACTGGAATAAAGATAGAAACTGTTGAAGATATGAAAAAAGCGGGTAAAGAAATATTAAAGCTAGGACCTAAATACGTGCTTATGAAAGGCGGTCATTTAGACGGTGATGCTGTAGATGTGCTTATGGGAGAAGATTTATTTGAAGTATTTACATCAGAGCGAATAAATAGAAAAAATACACATGGTACAGGTTGTACGCTTTCTTCTGCAATAACTTCGTATATAGCATTAGGATATGATGTAGTTGAAGCAGTTAGACTTAGTAAAACATACATAACAGAAGCGATAAGACATAGTTTTGATATAGGTCATGGAGTTGGCCCTGTAAATCATTTTTATAAATTTGAAAATGTAGATTAATCAGATTTTAAAAATAATAAAATTTTTATAATACTTATAAAACGCTAAATTAAAACAAGGCTATAAAAAATTAAGATTAGGGGAGACATAAAATGTATGAATTAATAAACAAAGTAAAAGAATTAAATCCACTAGTATTACACTACACAAATAACGTAACTATAACAGATTGTGCAAATGCAACTTTAGCAATAGGGGCAAGCCCACTTATGAGCTTTTCGTATGAAGAAGTAGAAGATATGGTTTCAGTTGCAAGCTCTGTGGTTATAAATATAGGTACAATGAATACTCCATATTTAGATTTATTTGTAAAAGCAGGAAAAGCTGCAAATAAATACAATAAGCCAGTAGTATTAGATCCAGTCGGAGTTTTTGCGAGCAAAGCGAGAGCAGAGCTTACAAATAAATTATTAAACGAAGTTAAGTTTACGGTAGTTCGTGGAAATATATCAGAAATCAAGTTTATAGGAGGACTTGATGTTGCAGGAAAAGGTGTAGACTCATTTGACGATGGCTCTGATGCATCAGAAATAGTAAAATCTGTAGCTAAAAAATTAAACTGTACAGTAGTCGCATCAGGAATAATAGATTTAGTAAGCGATGGCGAAAAAGTATATAAAATAGCTAATGGAACTGCTAAGCTTAAAAAGATAACAGGAACAGGGTGCATGTCTTCAAGTTTAATTGCAAGTTTCTTGCCTTGCAGTGATAGAGCTATAGAAGCAGCATTTATGGGAACTCTATCAATGAGTTTAAGTGGAGAACTTGCTGATGTTACAAATCCTGCTGTTGGAACTTTTAAGACTTATTTATTCGACAATATAGACTCATTAGACATTGAGACTTTTGAAAAATACGCAAGAGTAGAATTATAAAAAGTTAAACTTATAAGAAATATTATTAGATTGAATTAGGCTAACTTGAGTTATAAGGAGAAAAATATGTTATTTACAGATTATTTATATGAAAGTAGCAAGGAAATATGGGATAAATATCTTGAACATCCATTTTTAGTAGAACTCGGTGAAGGTACTTTGGATAAAGAGAAATTCAGAAAATACTTAATCCAAGATTATCTATATTTGATAGAATATGCAAAAGTATACGCTATGGCTTGTGTCAAAAGTAGAAATATGAGAGAGCTTAAAAAATTCCACAATGGTGTCGCTGGAAGTATAGAAACAGAAACAGCAAATCACATAATGTATTTAAAGGATTTTGGCGAAAACATAGAAGATATGGAATTTAAATATAAATTAAATATGACGAATGAAAGTTATACAAGCTATATGAAGGCAATATCAGTTACAGGTACTATAGAAGAGATAATAGCAGGGGTGCTTCCTTGTACATGGAGCTATAATTATATAGGATTAAAATTAAAAGAAAAATATAAAAACAACTTAGAAGGAAACTTCTATAAAAGCTGGATAGAGACTTATGCAAGCGATGAATATGTTGCTTTTAAAAATGAATGGTTAGATTTTACAAACGAGCTTTGTACAAATCTTCCAGATGAAACAAAAGAAAAGTTAAAAGATATATTTGTAAGAGCAAGTAAGTACGAATTAGAATTTTGGGATATGGCTTACAGAGGCAAATAGAAGGAGGAAATTATGAATATAAATTATATATATGTAGCGATTTGTTTTATACCATTAGTTTTATATATAATAAAACTAAGAAATTTTAAATTAACTGTCAAGAAAATGGTAGTTATAGCAATGTTTTCAGGATTATCATTTATACTTAGCAAAATAGTATTTATACAATACCCACAAGGCGGAAGTATAAACTTACTATCATCACTTCCTATACTTTTAGTAGGTCTTATATACGGACCAATTGAAGGTATGACAACAGGTCTTATAACAGGTGTTTTAGGACTATTCGGAGGATATATAATCCATCCAGTACAATTATTCTTAGACTTTATAATACCACCGATGATTTTAGGTCTTAGCGGAATGTTCGGTTCTGACTCAAGAAAAAAAATATTCCTTGGTTGCTTAATAGTAGTATTTTTAAAATGCTGTGTACACGTTGTATCAGGAGTTGTGTTCTTTGCTTCATATGCAGCAGAATTCAACATGGGACCATGGTTATACTCAATAGTATATAATTTCTCTTGTGCAGGTGTAGAAGGACTTCTAAGCTTAATAGTAGCTACTATACTTCCTATAGAAAAAATTAAAGCTGAAGCCAATAAAGGTCACAGAGCAAGTGCCTAAGATTATTATATTAAAATAAATTTAAAATAGAAATTTAGATAATAAAAGTATAAATTTAATCGGAGGTAATATGATAGAAAATTTAAGCAAAGATCTTAAAATGTATTTAATAACAGATTCAGATATATTAAAAGGTCGTGATTTTTATAAATGTATAGAAGATGGGCTAAAAGCTGGGGTAACAATGCTTCAACTCCGTGAAAAAAACGCCGATGGTGGAGAATTTTTAGAAAAAGCACTTAAACTAAGAGAGCTTACTAAAAAATACAATGTAAAGTTTATAATAGACGATAGAATAGACATAGCGCTATTATGCGATGCAGATGGTGTCCATGTAGGACAAAGTGATATAGATGCAAAAAGTGCTAGAAAATTAATAGGAGAAGATAAAATCCTAGGCGTTTCTGCAAGAACACTTAAAGAAGCCCAAAAGGCAAAAGAAGATGGAGCAGACTACCTTGGAATAGGCGCAATGTTTTCCACAAGCACAAAATTAGATGCCAAAAGTGTATCTTTTGAAACTTTAAAAGAAATAAAAGACAATGTAGATATTCCATTTGTTTTAATAGGAGGAATTAACTTAGACAATGTAGAAGAGTTAAAGCAATTTAACCCAGATGGGTATGCAATAATATCTGCAATATTAAAACAAGAAGATATCTATAAAGAGGTAAAAAAATGGCTAGATGTAATTTAATAAAATTCAATCTAGTTAGATAAATACAAATCAACTAAATAATAAAAAAGCTGTCACAATTCTATGTGGCAGCTTTTTTATTTAAAGTAAAAATTTTTATACAAAACTTTCACTTTAAATAAAAAAAATATATATATTATAAAAAAATTGTGATTTTATCTTACTTAAAGAGGTATTTTCGCATATGATGTAGTATTTATAATATATAAGACAGAGTGTTTAGAGGACATTAAAAGTTTCTATTTCATAAAATATAGAAGAAGGACTTTTGAAAAAGGAGGGTTTTGTATGAGTTTAAATGAGTATAATAACCTTTTAGATAGATATGTTAAATTATTATTTGAAAAAAATAAATTGATAATAAGGGATGCACCTTATATAGAATCAAAATATTTGTTTTATTTTGGTGACTTGATGGTAAGAGAGTTAGAACATAATAAAATTATAAAAGAGTTGAGAATAAAACAAAATATTTACGAAAATTATTTTGGTTTGAAGAGAGAAAGGGAAATAAGAAATATACAAAGAGAAATAAAAAGACAGACCGAACTTTTGTCTAAGAAGATTTGTGATTTAGAAAAAAAATGTGAATTATCGAGAAATATTTTAACTCTTAGAGAAGAAAATGAAAACAATAGTGATTTGGTTGATTCACTATTTCTCGATGTTATTTCAGTTATGCATCCGTCTATATATAATTTAAAAAGTGATGAATTGTGGCAAAAGGCTAAAAATGCCTATTTAAATTATAATATTGCAACTTTGAGATTGCTTAAAAATATAAAAATCAACAGGGTTAAAAAATTTGATATAGTTGATTTGAAAAATGAAATATTCTTATTAGAAAATGAGATAATGTGTATGAAAAGAAGATATCCATATTATTTAGAAAGTAATCTTTCAAGTATCGAGTGGATAAGTTCTTATAATAAAGAAATAAATAATCGAATAAAAAAACTAGAGTCTGAAGAAAAGCAGATATTTGAAAACCTTGTATAAATTAATTATAGATATAAAAAAGGGCCAAATCTATAATATAGAATTTGGCTCTTTTTGGGTAAAGATTGTGTATATTATTTTCTGTATGCAACTTTTATTATGCATAAGTATCCAGCAACTGCACCACATACTGCACAGATAGTTCCTTTGAATATCATCATTTGAGTAACTGTAAGTGGAGCTATATTAAATAAGAATACTATTATTGCTGATAATACTATAGTTAATGCACATGTAACAAGTCCTACTATTATAGAGAATACAAATAAGTGATTTGGAAGATATTTTTCAAATTTGTGTACTCCCTCTTGTGAACTAAACTTACCTTTTTCTAAATCCTTAGCAGTTAAAGGCATAACTATAAGTGCTAAAAGGAATCCTAATAAAAATGTATTAAATGTAAGGTCTTTTATTATATCCATACCACCAAACATAGCATCTGGAGTAGATTTTTCCATAAGATAGAAGATTCCAGCATTGATTAAACCATTTATAATACCATATCCGATAGTACATTTTGATAAAAGATAACTTTTAAATTTATTTTCTGTATTTGACATGATTTTCTCCTTTAAATTTCTTTTTTTTTATTTTTCCTAATTTATAAAATAATATTACTTTAAATAATAGTTTTAAAATATTTTGTTTATATAGAGTTAACTCTAAGTTTATATTGCAAATAAAATTTTATTTACATTAAAAAATCTATATTATGGATCCTTGTAATAAAGATTTTTATATTAAATAATTTAATTAATTCATAGCATAAATACCATTATATCATAAGTGTTTTAAATTTATTACTTGAAAAAAATGGATTTTAACAGTATACTACTCTGAAAAATATAGAAATCGCTTCGGGAGAATTATAAAAAGTATATTAAAGAAAAATACTGAAATGATGAAAAATTGATTAATTTGTAATAAAAATTTAGAAATTTGTTAATTTTATTTAAATCTAAGTACATAAATTTTATGTATTATACTTTTAAGAGTTGTGTTAATATAATGTATAAAGACTGATTTAGTATGGAGGGAAAGATATGACTATAGAGTTACTATTTAAAATAGCACTTTTAATTGTAGTAGCAGGAATAGCGATAAAATTATTAAAGTTTGTATCAGGAGTAGTATTTAAAGTAGCATTAGTTATGGTTGTTGTACTATTCTTTGTTCAACTATTAAAATAAAGGTCTTGTTGCAATTAAAAGTATCAATAGATAATTTAGACAAAAATAGGTGTAATTTTTATATAGTGTATAAGTATTCTATAGAATTACACCTATTTATTTTAATTATAAAATTATCTTAAATCAATATAAGCATCTATCTGAGGAATAAATATCATATTGTCTTTTATATGTGTGTTTCCAAACTCTTTTAATTCTGTACCAGCTTCGTCTTTAGTTATTTTATATTTCACCATATTGTCATCTTTGACTTCACAATGAAAATACATTCCTTCGTATTGTTTAAATCTAAAGTTATACTTGTCTCTTGTCAGTTTTATTTTTATATCGTTCATATATTCACCTACTATATTTTTATTATAATTACTATTATGGATATTTAAGAAAAATCTCAATATGTATATTCCAAACTTCATTATACCTTATAATAACATGAAGTTTTTAACTTATCTATAGAATAAATTAAAACTTTCATGCTATTATTATTTTATCAATAAAAAACGGAGGATGAAATGAAGAAATTTAGAATAAGTGCATATATACTTTTTATTATTTCCCTTTTTATAAAGTATATATCTTCAAAACACAGTTATATAGTAGAAAATTATTATTCTAAAAAAATAGACGTCTATATAGTCAAGTTTTTAAGCAAAATTAATTCTACATTTTACTTTTCATATTTTGAAATACTTATATATATTTTTGCACTTTCAATAGTATTTTCTATAATTTATTTGATAATTAAGCTATTTAAAGATAAAAAAATATTTATTAGTAGTTTAAAAAATATATTACTAAATTACTTAGCGTGTATATGTTTTGTATATTTTTTATTTATAGTATTATGGGGAGTAAATTATAATAGAATAGGATTAGAAGAAAGTATTAAAAGTGAATATAAGTCTACTATAAATAAAAAAGACATATCTAATATAGAGTTTGACAAAGAAGATTTGGTAAGTTTATACAGTTATTTGATTGAAAAGTGTAATGAAAGCAAAAAAATAGTAAATAATTCTAATAGTGGATTAAATGGTGATATTAAAAGTATTAAAAATATGATTTCAAATTTAGAAAATGCATATGACAATGTAGCTCTTCTTGATTTAAAAAATCTTGGAGAGTATTCAAAGGCGAAGATAATATTAAATTCAAAACTTCTTTCATATACTAATATAACGGGCATATACTCGCCATTTACGGGTGAGGCTAATATAAATATAAATCAACCTTTAACAAGTATGCCTTTTACAATACTACACGAAATGGCACATCAGAGAGGATATGCAAATGAAAGTGAAGCTAATTTTTTAGCTTATATAGCTTGTATAAACAATGAAAATCCATATGTAAATTACTCAGGATATTTTATGGCGTTAAAATATACAGGCTCTGCACTTAGCAAAGTAGATTATGATAAATTTAAATCTATGACACAAGATATAGATGAAGAAGTGAGAGAAGATTTAGTAGATTACTCAGCATTTTGGAAAAAATACGAAGGCAAAGTAAATGAAGTCTCTGATAATATGAATAATGTATATTTAAAATCAAATAGAGTAAAAGAAGGAACTCAAAGTTACGGTAAAATAGTAGATTTATTGCTTTTATATTACTATTTGTATTAAAAATAATTACATTTTTATTAAATTTTAGGTTTTGGAATTAAATAAGATTTATTTTAGTATATAATATTTTATAGTATGAGTGTGTATTAAAATTATAGAAAAGAAGTAAAATAGGAGAATGAAGTGAAAATGAGTAAATTTTCAATAAAGAAAAAGGGTAGAGAAGTACCTACAGAAGCAGTACTAGCTTATAGCAAAGCTAATATGCTTGAAAAGATAGGGAAAAAAGATCAAGCTATACAATCTTACATAACTGCAGGAGAGCAAAATCACGTAAAATCACAGTATAGATTAGGGGAGCTTTATTTAGAGAGAAAACAATATGTTGAAGCTGAAAAATGGTTTTCTTTATCATATAAAAATGGAAAAGAAGACTCTGCTTTTGATTTGGGAAATATGTACTACAATATTGAGGGATATGAGTACGCCCTTTACTGGTATGAAAAGCAGGCGTTAAATGGAGATTTGAGATGCCAAAATAATTTAGGTGTTGTACACTTTAAATTGAGAGATTTTCACAATGCAGAAAAATGGCTAAAAACTGCTGCACATGGAAATGACGGAGTCGCGTGTTTTAATATAGGAAACTTGTATATGGCATTAGAAAGAGAAGAAGACGCTATAGATTACTACAAAAAAGGCCATATTCTAGGCAATAACGAATGTAAATATAATTTAGCTATTTTGTATATGCAAAAGAAAATGGAAAAAGAGGCAATTAGTTTATATAAACAACTTTATAAAAATGGATATGAAAAAGGTTGTTATAATTTAGGACTGTATATGGAGGAAAACGGAAATCTCGAAGAAGCCGAAAGATATTATAAAAAAAGTGCAGACAAAGGCCATGTAGAGTCGCAATATAGATTAGCATATTTATACGACGAAAAAGATTTATATGAAGATGCAATAGATTATTATAAACAAGCCATCGACTCTAACCACAGTATGGCTAAGTTGAGACTTGGGAACTTATATAATAGAAAAAATACAATCGAAAGTGCGAAATTATATTATGATTTAGCTTGTAATGATTCAATGGTAGAAGCTAAGAATAATTTTGCAGGACTTTATTTTGAAGAAAAAAACTACGAAAAAGCTATAAAATACTACGAAGAAGCGATAATGGACGGATGTAAAGTGGCTATAGAAAACTTAGGAGATTTATACTATCAAACAAAAGACTATCAACAAGCTATATCTTATTATTTAAGAAATTCAAATTCTGTAAGCTGTCAAAAGAAATTAGCTGATATATATGTTGAAGCTGAGAATCTAGACGAGGCGATTTTATGGTATAAAAAAGCAGCTCATAATAATGATAAAGAATCTAGCTATAAAGTAGGTCTTATATACGAAGATTTAGATAACTTAGAAGAAGCTAAAAAATACTATTTATTAGCTACGGATGAGAATCATTTAAATGCCAAATTGCATCTTGGAAGAATATATTACAACGAAGGAAACTACGAAGAGGCCAAAAAGATGTTAGATGTATGTGCAAATGAAAACAACGCGTATGCACAGCACATGGTTGGATTAATATATGAAAACTACTATAAAGATCACACAAATGCTAAGTATTGGTATGAAAAATCAAAAAATCAGGGCTTAGTAGAATCTATATTTAATTTAGGTCAGATAAGTCTTAAATTAGAAGATGATGAAATGGCTAAGAAATACTTTAAACAAGGTGTAGAGCTTGGAAATAATGATTCTGAATATATGTTGGCGGGACTTTATATTAAAAAAGGTAGAGCGATGTATAAAGAATTAGCCGATGATGGTCTATTTAACAGCAAGGAAATATACGACAGCATACCTGAGTTTAAATTAAACACAGATTGTTTCTTAATTCCTCAATTTAGAGAAATGGCAGAGACTAGAGTTGAAGAAGAGGAATACATCCCTAATTATATATTAGATATAGATGAAGATTTGAGCAAAAAATACGAAAAGAGAATAGATAAAATGCTAGTTGAAAATAGACTAGGATATAAATAAATTAAAAAAGGAGCGTTTTTGCTCCTTTTAATATATAATTATTACAGTAATTTGTTTTTTGATAATAATATCGTAAGAATTAAGCATATTACAGTCGTAATTAAAAGTATAATCCAAAATCCATAAGGGTCGCTTTCAAACGGAAGATTTGTAACATTCATTCCAAAGAACCCCGATACGATTGTCGGAATTGAAAAAATAAATGTAACAACTGTTAAAAATTGCATTACGTTATTTTGGTTGTTATTTATAATTGCGCTAAATGCATCCATGATTCTACTTAAGATATCTCCATATATAGTAGCCATTTCAACTGCCTGTTTATTTTCGATTATTACATCTTCAAGTAGATCTTCGTCTTCTGGATATTTTTTTATTGCAGAAGTTCTAAGCAGTTTTTGAAGAACTAGTTCGATAGATTTTAATGATGTTGAAAAATAAATTAGGGATTTTTCTAATTCTAGAAGTTGTAGAAGTTCTTTATTCTTCATAGAATTGTGGATTTCACGTTCTATTTCTATAGTTAACTTGTTTATTCTTCTTAGATATAACAAATAATATGTAGCATTTTTGTATAAAATTTGAAGAATAAAGCGTGTCTTTTTAAATGTGAAAAACTCCTTAATATGTCCAACTATAAAGTCATTTAAAAGTCTACTTTGAGCTGTACAGACTGTCAAAATACATTCATCCATTAAAATAATACCTAAGGGAATTGTAGAATAGTGAGCTGAAGAAGAGTCACTTTCATCTATAGGTATATCAATAAGAATTAATGTATGGTTGTCCTCAACTTCGATTCTTGAACGTTCTTCTTCGTCAAGGGCGGCATTAATACTATCTATGTCTAAATCTAAAATATTAGATAATTCACCAATTTCTTCATTAGTAGGTTCAACTAAATTCACCCAACATCCGTCTTCGTATGAATTTAGCTTTTCTAATTTGCCTTCAATAGTTTTATAATATCTTATCACGATAACACTTCCTTATTCAGTTATATATTTAGTGCACTTATATATCTATAAATGACTAAAATTTATAACAAAATAAGTAGTCATTTATAGGTAGACAAGTGAAAAATTAGTTGACAATATGGTCAAGGGACTAGCGTCCATTTTCATCACTCTCCTATATTTTTTATTTTAAAAATTTTCTACCTTAAAATAGGATAACCTGTTTAAGAAAATAAATCAAGTTAATTTTAATATAAAGATTTCCTTATAATGTATGAAGATTATGATTTTAAATTAATTATTTTCAGCTTCTTTTTCCTTTGGTTTATTTACAATATAAATTCCAAAACAAACTAGGAAAAGAGCTGCTATATTTCTAAAGTTAAAGACATCTTCAGATAAAATAAGTGCAGATAGTATTGTCCCGAAAATAGGTGTTAAAAAGTTAAATATAGAGACCTTGCTTACTGGATTGTATTTAAAAAGTGTAGTCCAAAGGCTAAATGCAATTGATGATAAAAGAGCAAGATATAAAAATAAAATAAAAGCAGCTGTAGATGTAACATGAAGTCTTCCACCACCTATAAATCCAAAAGCTATAAGTATAAATCCGCCTATAAGAAGTTGATATCCTGTAACTGTCATTGGATTATCTTCTATTTTTGTAACTTCTTTACTTATTATAGAGCCAACTGCAAATGCAAGTGCTGATATAATTAAGCATCCCTCACCTAAAAAGCTGCTCCCACCACCTACATCGCCATTTAAATTGACTATTATAATTCCTAAAAATCCTACTATAGAGCCAAGCGACTTTCTAAAGGTAAGTTTATCGTCTTTATAGAAAAAGTGAGCTAAGATAACCATCATAAAAGTAGATGTAGGGTTAAGTATAGCTCCTTTAAATCCAGAAGCATATGAAAGCCCTATATAAAAGAAGACATACTCCAAAGTAGTCTCCACGAATCCAAGAAGGGCAATTGACTTTACAGCTTCTTTTTTTAATTTAGGAAACTTCTTTTGGACACAAGTTGCTATTAATAAAACTAGTATCCCAGCTAAGAAAAATCTACCTCCAGCAAATAATATTTTTGAAAAAGTATCATTTACACCGATATTAAACAATTCATATCCAAGCTTTACACAAGGAAAGGCACTTCCCCATAAAGCCGTACAAAAAATACAACATATAACTATGTTTATATTTTTTTGAAAAAAGTTTTTATTTTGTTGATTAGTTATAGTATCTTCCATAAATCCTCCTAAAATTTTACCAAATAAAAGCCTTCCAAAAATAGGAAAGCTTTTATTTATATTATAATCTAAAATTAGAATTTTGTATAACGATAGAAACTATACTTCTTTGTAATATGCTCCATTAGGATCGCAGTGTAAGTCTAGTATTTCCCATTTATTTTCTAAAGTAGATAAATAAGAATTCATTTGATCTAGTATTTTATCATCATCATCTTTAGCTAAAGTCATAATAGTTGGTCCAGCTCCACTTAAAAATGTTCCAAGCGAATCTAATTTATTTGCATAAGCTACGATATCGTCGTAGTTATTTATTAAGTGGCTTCTGTAATCTTGATGGAATTTATCTTTGCAGGCAACTTTGACTAAGTCTATATTGTTTTTAGTAAATGCCGCAATTAAAAGAGCACATCTAGATACATTAAATACACCGTCCTTGTGAGGTATTTCTTTTGGAAGTACGGCTCTTGCTTTTTCTGTTGAAAGCTCAAAATCAGGAACCATAGCTAAAAATCTTATTCCCTTTGGAACTTCGATTGATTCGTGATATAAGTTGCCATCTTCCATAAATGCTATTATCATATTTCCATAGATAGCCGGAGCGACGTTGTCTGGATGACCTTCAATCTCTATGGCTAACTTTAGTATTTCATCTTTTGATAAATTAGCTTGTGATAGGATATTTGCAGCCATAAGACCTGCAACTATACAAGTTGAACTACTTCCAAGGCCTCTACATATTGGAATATTGTTTTCAAAAGATATTTTTATACCTTTTGGGATTTTCTTTGGCTTAACTTTGTCGTAAAAGAAAAGCATAGTTTTGTAAACTAAATTATCTTCATTTGCAAAGGCTTCGTCGCATCCTTCAAACTGCAGCCCACTTTCTAATTCTTCAAAAGTAAATTTGTTAAATAAATCTAAACATAATCCAAGGCAGTCGTATCCTGGACCTATGTTTGCACTTGTAGCTGGTACATAAACTTCTAACATTATAATCACCTATTTTCCTAAAAATTTTAATATTTGAGATTTAAGCTCATCTTTTTCACATGTAATATTATGTTTTATTTTTAATTCTTTAAGCTCTCTTATTGGATTAGGTATTTCAGTATGGCTTAAGTCTGATAATTTATTTATTATTTCAAAATCATCTAAATTACTATCTATATCACATAGCGAACTGAGTACGTCTTTACTAAATTTGTAAGGGCTTGCTGTACTTACTATTACAGTTGTTGTAGAGTCCTTTGTATCTTTAAAATATTTTTCATAACAAGAATATGCAACAGCACTATGAGTATCTAGTAAGTAGTTGTATTTATCGAATACTTCTTTTATAGTTGTTTTTACTACATCTTCTGTCGAATAACCACCATAGAAAGAAGATAAATTTTTCTTCATATCTTCATCTATTTTATATACTCCCTTAGTATTTAAATCATTTATTAAAGAATTAACTTTGTCGGAATCTCTGTTTGAAATTTCAAATAATAATCTCTCTAAATTACTAGATATAAGTATATCCATAGATGGAGAAGTAGTTAATATAAGTTCTCTATTTTTGTCGTAAACACCAGTTTTAAAGAAGTCGTAAAGAACGTTGTTGTCGTTTGATGCACATATAAATTTGTTTACAGGAAGCCCCATTTGTTTTGCATAATACCCTGCAAGTATGTTTCCGAAATTGCCTGTTGGAACGACAAAGTTTATCTTTTCTCCTAAAGTTATTTGATTTTCTTTTACAAGTTGCAAATATGAATAGAAATAGTATACAACTTGTGGAGTAAGTCTTCCGATATTGATTGAATTTGCAGATGATAATATATATCCTTTTTCTTTTAAGTCTTTATTAAAGTTTTCATCTGCAAATATATTTTTTACGCCAGTTTGTGCATCGTCAAAGTTGCCGTTAATTCCAACAACACAAGTATTATCTCCATCTGTAGTCTTCATTTGTAACTTTTGTATAGGACTTACCCCGTTTTCTGGGAAGAATACGACGATTTTGATTTTATCTACATCTTTAAATCCTTCAAGTGCTGCTTTTCCAGTGTCACCAGAAGTCGCAGTAAGAATAATTACGTCTTCTTGTAAGTTGTTTTTTTGTATTGCCGTTTTTAAAAGATAAGGCATAATAGTAAGTGCCATATCTTTAAATGCACATGTAGGACCGTGATATAACTCTAACACATAGTTTTTTCCCACCTTGCTTATCGGCGCTATTTTTTCTGTATCGAATTTTTCATCATAAGCGCTTTCGATACAGTATTTTAATTCTTTTTCAGAATAATCAGTTAAAAATTCTTTTAAAATAACATAAGCAAGCTCTTTATAATCTAAATCTACTAAATTTTTTAATTCACCACTTAGATCTTTGAAACTAGAAGGCACATAAAGTCCTTTGTCTGTGGATAATCCTTTGATTATCGCCTGTGATGCTGTTATTTTTTCGTTATTACCCCTTGTACTTAAAAAATACATTCTTCTACCCCCTGTGTCTTTCTTCATAATAAGAAAATCGCTATTTTAAAATACATAGTCTAGATTTTCTAATATAAAAATAAATATAATTTTTTATACCTATTAAAAAACTCCCGTCCCTAAAAATAGGGACGAGAGTATAATTCCCGCGGTTCCACCCAAATTGATTTAATATAAATCCACTTGAACTTGTAACGTAAGCTAAACGTCAAATCTTACTAAAATCTATAAAGATAACTTCAGATAGAAGCTCATAGGTAGTCTTCAATTTCTCAAGTTAAGGAAACCTTTCAGCCTAAGAATTTCCCTCTCTAATAACCGCACTAAATCTACTTTCCTAATCATAGCTTTTATAATATTGATTATGTATAAAATTTTAAGATATTAACTTAATAAAGTCAAGAAAAAAATGGAAATAAACATAATATTGAAAATAAATATTTATATATAATTATATATTTTTAAATTAAATTATAAAAAAATATATATAAAATTTAGTTTAATAGAGAAAAATAAAGATAATATATATATAAATATTAAGAAAAATGAAAGAAAATATTAACAAAAAGTTACTTGTAAATATAAGGAAAATGGTATAATATGAATATAGAAAAGGGTTGAAGAAATATATGGAAATTAAAATAAAAATATTATTTGGACATATTAATTAAAATAAAAATTTGTATAAATTTATGCAAAATAATTTAATTCATATATAGTTCAAAAACTTATTATATTGTTGTATATAAAGAGGAGGGTAAACAATGGCAATTATTTTAATAACAGCTTTATTAGTAGTAATAATGTTAGGACTTTCATTTCTATCTTATTTATCTGAAAATAATTTATTAGATGACACAGAGACAGAATAACAGTATTTTTTAATACATAACATATATAAAAGCTATAAGAATATTTTTCTTATAGCTTTTTTACATAAGTTTACATTTCAAAATTCCTGTGCTATACTTTTTGTATAAATGTGGAAATTAAGATTTAAAGCTTTATTAAAGAAATTTATAATTAAAAATAAAATTGATAAAATAATGGATAATTGTATCTGATTTAAAAGCTGATAAAAGTTCTAGCTGATAATAAAGAATGATTATAGTTTTAATTATTTTATTTCTGACACCAAAATTTAGTATTAAGGTGGAAGGCGATATTTTGTAGATAAAAACTACTTAGCTATGCCACTGGCATAGCTATTTTTTATAACTTAAAAAATTATAACTATTTAAATATCGTGTATTAAGTAAAGAATTTCTTAATTATAGGGGGATTATATATGAAGAAGAAATTTAAGGTTGTTGGGAGTTTAACATGGTTTCAGAGGATTATCTTAATAATACTTCCGATTTTAATAGTGATTTTAGCAATGGGAATAGGTAGAATGGTGATATCTCCTGTAGAAGTTTTAAAATCGACTTTTGAAAAATTTGGATATGAGTATAGCGTCAATTCTCAAAATGAAATTGTACTTTGGACAATTAGATTTCCTAGAATAATACTTGCACTTCTTGTAGGAGCTGGGCTTTCTGTTGCTGGGTGTGCATTTCAAAGTTTATTTTCAAATCCACTAGCAACACCAGACACACTAGGCGTTGCATCAGGAACTAGTTTTGGGGCAGCACTGGGTATATTGCTTGGATTTGGGCTTTTGGGAATACAATTTTGTGCGCTTGTATTTGGAATAATAGCAGTTGGGCTTACTTATCTATCAGGAACTGGCAAAGGACACAATATGAATACTATCGTTCTTGCGGGGATAATGATTGGATCTTTATTTTCAGCTCTTGTATCTTTTGTAAAATTTGTAGCTGATTCTGAATCACAACTTCCAGCTATAACTTATTGGCTTATGGGTAGTTTGGCATCAGCAAGTTATAAAACTTTGCTTTTGGGAGCCCCATTTATAATAGTCGGAATTTTTGTACTTTATCTACTTCGTTGGAGATTAAATATTTTGATGTTGTCAGAAGATGAGGCAAAATCATCAGGAACTAATATAAAATTGCTTAGAACAATAACAATAATTGCAGCTACTATGGTTACAGGCTCCTGTGTGTCTATGTGTGGGCAAGTAGGATGGGTAGGGCTTATAATCCCACATATGTGCAGGATGAAGTTTGGAAATAACCACCTTTCTTTAG